>JAKAKP010000027.1 GCA_021813445.1 Deltaproteobacteria bacterium | reverse complement strand
CTATTGCTACCGGTAACCGGGTTGGGGCTATGGAATATGCTCTGAAGGTCCTCAACAAGTATGGTCCGGCAGTGAAACCCACCCAGCGGAAGCGGTTTGTGGATGAGGTGGTCTGCGCCTATTGCGGCGGAGGGGGGGCTGATCCCCAGTACAGCAGCGCCTCTGGCTGCCCCGTGTGCCGGGGCGCGGGAAGCCTGCGGGTGATCCCCCCGGTGATTCCCTGCCGCCTTTGTGGCGGCTCCGGTCGGGTTGCAGGCGATTTGATCTGTTTAACCTGTAAAGGAGCAGGGGTGGTGTCGATTCCCTTTGAGGCCGATACCTGTCCCCGGTGCGGCGGCAGCGGTGCGGAAGGGATTTTTTATTGCCACGCCTGTAAAGGGCTGGGAATTGTCTAACCTCAGAAATGGAGAGGGGAAATGAGAATAAACTGCCTGGCCTGCGGCCATAAAGTGGAACTGGACGATGCCTATGACGATTTTGAGGGTCTGGTCAAGTGTCTGTGCGGCACGATGCTGGAGATCAGGACTGAAGAAGGCAAACTCAAGGCCATCAAGATGGTGGAGCCTCTTGCCCGTGCGGCCGCCAAGCCCAAGGGGATGCAAAGACCCGCCACTCCTTGAGGTGGCCCGGCAACCATGACGAGGGCGGGATTTCGATAGGGCGGGATGATCTTGGAACCAGGGGTGGGGTTTAATCCCGGTTTCCTCTTACCTAAGAGAGAAAAAGCTGATGGCCTGCGCAGAAATCAAACGCGGCAAATATTTATACGCCATAGTTCCTGTTTCCGGAGAGCAGCGTTATGGCTTTACCGGAATTGACGGGGCAGAGGTGTACACCATCGCCAACGGGAGGTTGGCCGCGGTGGTGAGCGACGTGGACAACGCCAAGATCCGTCCGGAACGCCGCTACCTGGCCGCCCAGCAGACGGTCCTCAAAGGGCTGATAGCCGCAACCGAAGCCATGCTGCCCATGGCCTTCGGCATCATCGCCGACGGTCCCCAGGCCATCAAGAAGATTCTCACCCGCAATCATCAAGCCTTCCTCCAGCAGTTACAGCGGGTGGCCGGGATGGTGGAAATGGGCCTGCGGGTCTCCTGGGACGTCCCGAATATCTTCGAATATTTTGTCAATACCCATGAGGAGCTGCGGGATGCCCGGGACCGCCTCTTGAGGCCCCAACGCCAGCCGTCCCAGGAGGACAAAATCGAACTGGGACGCTTATTCGACCGCCTTCTTAACGCGGACCGGGAAACCTTCACGGAAAAAGTGGAGGAGATCCTGGTCCCTTATTGCCGGGAGATCAAGCGGAATAAATGCCGCCATGAGGGCGAGGTGATGAACCTGGCCTGCCTGGTGCCCCGGGAGGCCCCGGAACGGTTCGAAGAGGGCGTGTTCGAGGCGGCCAAGCTTTTCGACAACAATTTTGCGTTTGACTACAATGGTCCCTGGGCGCCCCATAATTTCGTGGAGCTGGATCTCGAGCTGTAATCCCAGGTCTTCCCCGGCAAGGAGAAGGGATGTTTCTCGTTGATGACCTGCTGCTGTTTCCCGTTAAGGGCGTACTTTGGCTGTTCCGGGAGATCCGGGACGCGGCCGAGAAGGAAAAGGCCAGCGAAGGGGAATCCATTACCGCCGCCCTGAGCGAGCTTTATATGCAGTTGGAAACCGGGCAAATCACAGAAGCGGAGTTTGACGCCCGGGAAAAGGAACTCCTGGATCGTCTGGATCGCTTCCAGGCGGCAGAAAAGGCCGGGGCCAAGAAACCGGGCAAACCGCGCTCAGAACGTAAAAAACCCAGGGGAAAGGTGCCCGCCCCGCTCTAACTCCGGCAAGTTGTGGGGGGCGGAGGGAAGGGGACGTGATGGTTCGAGGCCACCGGCAACCCAAACCGCCGGGCGCTGCCGGCCCTGGTCCCGGAGGTCCATGATGCCCATTGACACAAGCTCCAGGGAGGCCACGGGCATGCTTTCTTTCTTGGAAGCTCCGCTGCCAAGGGTGGTGTTTTTCGGGGGCAAAGGCGGGGTGGGGAAGACCACCTGCGCCGCGGCCGCCGCGCTCCATTATGCCTGCAAGTTTCCCTCGAATAATTTCCTCCTGGTCTCCACTGACCCGGCCCACTCCCTGGCCGATGCCCTCAGTGATTTGCAGGCGCCCGATAATTTGGAGATCCTGGAGTTCAATGCCCTGGCATCGCTAGAGATCTTTAAAAGCAAACACCGCGGCAAGCTCGCAGAGATTGCGGCCCGGGGCACTTTCCTGGGTGATGGAGATATCCGCGAAATTATGGACCTGTCCCTCCCCGGTCTGGATGAACTCATGCCCCTGCTGGCGATCTCCGAGTGGGCGGAGGCCCGGGCTTACGACCTCATCGTGGTGGATACCGCACCCACGGGACACACGCTGCGATTGCTGGCCACGCCGAATTTGATCCGCACCTGGCTTAAGGCCCTGGACGCCTTGCTGGCCAAGCCCCGCTTCCTGCGGCGGCATTTCCGGGGCTCGCCGCAGCAGGATGAACTGGATCAATTTCTTATGGAGCTGGCGGCCGCGGTGAAACAGATGGAGAATCTGCTGCGGAATCCCGAAACCTGCCGCTTTGTGCCGGTGATGCTGGCGGAAGAGGTGGTCATCTTCGAGACCTTGAAGCTGCTGGGCGAACTGAAGCGCCTGCAGATTCCGGTAAAAGAGGTGTTGGTCAACTGCCTCTATCCGGAGAATTCCTGCCCCGTCTGCTCCGGGGGGCGGCGGCGGCAACAGCAGCTTTTAAAACAGCTAATAAGTCGCAGTTCTTTACGCGGCTATGTCTTCCGGGGGTTGCCCTTGCGTCCGGAAGAAATCAAGGGGCCGGGATTGGAGACCTTTTGGGAAGGGGCCGCCGCGTTGTCTCCCGATATGCCGGTTCTTCCCCAGCCGCCCCTGGAGCTGCCGCCCCGGGTGGAGGGCGCGTCCCCGTGTCCTTCTTCTGACCTTATTTTCCTGATTTTCGCGGGCAAGGGCGGGGTGGGCAAGACCACTTTGGCTTGCGCCACTGCGGTGCGCCTGGCCGAGGAGTTCCCCGGCAAAAGGACACTTCTGTTCTCCACCGACCCGGCTCACTCTCTGGCCGCCTGCCTGGAAGTGAGCCCAGGTGCTCAACCGCTGCGACTCAGTCCAAGGCTGACGGTCCTGGAAATCGACGCGCCGGGGGAGTTTGCGGCCCTAAAAAGGGAATACCGGCAAGAGCTGGAACAATTCCTGTTCACCACGTTTGAGAATTTCGATTTTCCCTTCGACCGGCAGGTCTTGGAGCGGATGTTGGACCTTTCGCCTCCCGGCTTGGATGAGATCATGGGCCTGGTGCAGGTCCTGGAATTCCTGGAACAGGGCCGTTACGACCTCTTTGTCATGGATTCGGCTCCCACCGGTCATCTCCTGCGCCTCCTGGAACTGCCAGAACTCGTTGACCAATGGCTGAAAACCTTTTTCGGTTTGCTCTTGAAGTACCACCTTGCCTCACGTTTCCCGGGTCTTTCCCAGAAGTTGGTGCAATTTTCCCGGGGCTTGAAGAGGCTGCGGCACCTGTGGCGGGATCCGGCCCGGACCGCACTCTACGCGGTGACCATCCTGACGGAAATGGCTTTTCAGGAAACCTGCGACCTTTTGCAGGTTTGCGAACGCCTGCGCTTGCCGGTGCGGGGACTCTTCCTCAACCTGGCCACGCCTCCGGGGGCTTGTCCTCTGTGCGCGGCCCTGAGCCGCCGGGAGAGGCGCATCCAGGACAAGTTCCAGCGAACCTTTGCCGCCCAGCAAACTCTTATCTATCGCCAGAGCGACCCCCGGGGGCAGGCTCGTCTGGGTGAATTAGGACGGGCCTTGTACCGGCCCCGGTTGATGGAGAAACAGCATGGGGCTATGGCTGCTTTGCCCGCGCTGCCAAGCTAAGGCAGTGCTGGACGCCCGGACCTGTCCGGCCTGCGGCGCCGATCTCCGGGACCTGTCCCGGGAACAGCGCCGTTACAAGTTAGGGATGGCAGAAGCAAGCCCGGTCGCCCTCCCTTCTCTGGAGACGGCCGCGGAGCCCGTCCCGGAGGTGGGGCAGGTGGAATTATCAGGCTCATGGCCGGAGACCGGGGGGCCCGAATCCTCTTTCCCGGAGCATCAAGACTTGTCGCTGTGCGAGGCCCTGGACCGCATCCTCAACAAAGGCGCGGTAATTTATGGGGAAGTAATAATTTCCGTGGCCGACATCGACCTGGTCTTTTTGGGCCTCCAGGTCATCCTGGCCTCCATGGAGACTGTCCGGGGCTTCAGATCGGGAGCGGAGTAAGACCCGGGGCCACGCCGGTTTGCTAAAGGAGCTTGCTGATGAAACCATTAGCCGCGGCGCAAGTGGAATCCCCGGGCGCCAAAGACTTCGCCCTAATAATGCAAGGCCGCCTGCCTTTGCCGGACCGTTCCCCAGGCGGCGACAGACCCCGGATAAACCTTGATCAAGGGACCGTCAAGAACAGTTTGGGGCAACTGGTTCTCACCCTGGTGAAACTGCTCCACGAACTGTTGGAGCGCCAGGGCCTCCGGCGCATCGAGGCCGGCTCCCTTACGGATCGCCAGATCGAGCGCCTCGGCTTGACTTTGATGCAACAGGCCCAAGAGATAGACAGGCTCCGGAAAGAGTTCGGGCTGGAAGAAGAAGACTTGAATATCGACCTTGGCCCCCTGGGCCAACTCCTCTAGGGAGAAACCGCACATGGCCAGACCACACGCCGTCCAGAGTTCCTTGGAGAGCACCAACCTGGCGGATCTTCTGGAACGCATCCTGGACAAAGGTATCGTCATCGCCGGAGATATCAAGATCAAGCTGGTGGAAGTGGAGCTCCTCAACCTGCAAATCCGCCTGGTGATCTGTTCGGTGGACAAAGCCAAGGAATTGGGCATGGATTGGTGGGCAGCCAACCCGGCGTTCAGTACCCAGGCCCATTCTGAAGAGCTGGCAGCATCCTTATCCAAGATCGATGAGAGGCTGTCAAGACTGGAGTCATCCATAACCATGGCCGGGTAGGGAAATAGTGATCTTCAGAAGATAAACCAAAGGATTGAACTGGCAACCCCTGCCGCGACGTCACCGGCATTTTGAGCGGCAATCCGATGTCTCCGGCATCCGGCGGAATGGATCGGATTGCCTGTCTTATTGCCGAAGAGAGGATGGCCGCAGAATGAGCCAGGAAGAGACCTCCACCCCCAAATCCCTCCGCCGAGGTCGTAGACCCAAGAAAAACGCAGACTTGTGGTTCATCCCCGAAGGAGGAGAATTTTTCCGGCTCCTCGTGGACCACAGCGACTACGGCATTGTCGTGGTGGATAAAGGAGGCTTGATCAGATTTATCAACCCTGCGGCCGCGCAACTCTGGGGCCGGACCCCGGAGGAAATGGTGGGCCAACTCTTTGCTTTCCCCGTCTCCAACCAGGAAGTCGCAGAATTGGAGATTTTCTATCCCAGGAAGCAGAGCCTCATCATCGAAATGCGGGCGGTGAAATTGCGGTGGCAGGGCGACACCGTGTTCCTCGCCAGCTTGCGGGATATCACGGAACGCCGGAAGGCGGAAAAGGAGCTCTATCGTATTGGCTGGCTTCTTAAGAAAAGTTTAAAAGTCGGGGCTGAAAATAGGGAGGCCATCCTGCCCTCTTATGGTGACATAAGTAAGCTCAACACCCGGGGTATGCTGAAAAACAACTTGGACGAAAATTTGCTCCTGGGAATTGCCTCGAATATCTTGGAGCTGCTGGGCACTTCGGTGACGATCTTCGAAAAGAACGGAGATTATGTCCTGGACGTTACTTCCTTGAGCTGGTGCCGTTTCCTGGACGAGGCCTCATTTAAGCGGTGCGGCACTGCCGATCTCAGGGAGGCACTAACCAGCGGCCGCTGGCTGTGCCGCGAGTCGTGCTGGAGCAATGTCTCCAAAGTGGCCATCGACACGAGACAGCCGGTGGACATTGAGTGCCACGGCGGCATCCGCTCCTACGCCGTGCCTATTATAGCCGGTGGGGAAGTGATCGGCTCCTTCAACTTCGGCTACGGCAATCCCCCCCAAGATCCCAGGAAACTGGCGAAAATCGCCGAGAAATACGGGTTGCGCCTGGAGGAACTGCTGAAACAGGCCAGGGCCTTCGAGTCTCGCCCGCCTTTTATCCTGGAACTGGCCAAACATCGCCTGTCTAATTCCGCCGAACTTCTCGGGGAAGTCGTCAACCGCCGCCGGGCCGAGGCGGAACTTAAACAGACGTTGGAGGCGTTGCGCCTCACCCTGGTTAAGACCGTGGGCGCCCTGGTAACGGCCCTGGAAAAAAGAGACCCTTATACGGCCGGGCACCAAAAGCGGGTGGCCCAGCTGGCCTCAGCCATCGCCCAGGAGATGGGCCTGGCCGAAGAAAAGGTGGCGGTGATCCGTTTGGCCGCAGTCATCCATGATGTCGGCAAAATCGTGGTGCCCGCCGAAATTCTGGCCAAGCCGACTCAATTGGTGGAACCGGAGTTGAACCTGATCAAGTCTCACTCCCAGGCCGGCAGCGAAATATTAGCGGACCTGGATTTTCACTGCCCCATTGCGCAAATAGTCCTGCAGCATCACGAACGCCTGGACGGGTCCGGCTATCCCCAAGGATTGGCTGGGCCGGATATTCTTCCGGAAGCCAGAATCCTGGCGGTGGCGGATGTGGTGGAAGCCATGAGCTCCCACCGGCCTTACCGGGCGGCCCTGGGGGTGTCAAAGGCCCTTGAGGAAATCGCCCAAAATAAAGGCATCCTCTATGATCCGGAGGTGGTGGAGGCTTGCCTGAGGCTTTTTAGAGAAAAAGAGTTTAATTTCGGTTAGTAGCCGCACACCATCAAAGTCTTGCTCCCAGCATCTCATCACTACACAAGTCCCCCCCATCAGGTCCACCTGTTCCTTGTATCTGGTGGCGCTTTTGGGGATGAGCAGAAAGCGGTGCTGCTCCAGAAACTTTTGCTGCTCCAGGGTGAGCTTGACTCCTCAAAAATCCAGGACTTGTTTATAGTTGATGGTTTTGGCCAGGGTTGCGGGCTGCTCCTGCAAGGCGGGTTTGATGGCCATAGTTTTAACGGCCGGCGGGGTGCCGAAGTCCTGCAGCTCCACGGCCGGCAGGGAGACGGTAGGTCCCGCCGCCGCCGGCCCCGCCTTTTCGGAACAGTTCCTCATGGGCCGTATGGCCCACCCGTAAAGCATGAAAAGGGAACGTAGGGGCGGGCGTCCCCGCCCGCCCGGGTAACCGCACAGGCTGGAAAGCCTGTGCCACCGCCCGGGACTTTTCAGGACAGGACAGGGTAATCAAAATTAAGACCAGCAGCAAGCTGGCTCCCTTCACCGGGCGCACTTCCGGCCCGTCGATCTGTGTGACCCCGTCCGGGCCGACGCCCGGCACGGCCTCCTCCAGGATGGTTTGCCTTCCCGGATCACCTTAAGCAGGGGCTGATACAGGCGCGTATCCTCCAGGAGATTGGCAAAAGGCTTCTCCTGGTAAGACAAAACGGCCTGCACCGGACCGAGAGTGGCGGTCCGGGCGGTGGTGATCATTTGATCCTGCTGGGCCAGGGACGGGACCGTCAGCAGGGCGCCAAGCGCCAGGGCTGCCCGCGCCAGTGACCACATCTTCATAATCCTCATTGCGATGCTCCTTGAAAGGCTCTAGCAAAATCCCGGTTTACTGAGAATTGTCATACTGAGGGAGCGCAGCGACCGAATCTCTATAGTGGCACCGGCTTCCAGCCGGTGATCGCTCAGGATGACAAAAAAGAAGGCGCAAGAGGCCCTTGGGCTAATGCAAATGCCCGTGAGATTTATTCGGCCGCCGCACCGATGAAGATACCGCTCACCTTGCCCTGCTGAAAAGTGAAGATCACCCCGCCGAAAATGGAACCGGCGACAAAGCGTTCCGGGGTGCTGTCTTCCTTATTCTGGAAAGGGCCATAGGCCTTGGCGACCGCGGCCGCGGGGTTGCCGATCCCTATACCCCTTTGGGTCTTCAGGGTACTGGGACTAGTTACGGTAATACTCTCGATGGACTTGGGACCACCTTGTTTCTCCGAGGTCATATCGAGGCTAATCCCGGCCTGGGGGTATTTCCACTTCTGGTGATAGAGCCCGTCAGCCCCCATCAACTGGTCCGGGCCCAAAACGGGCTTGCCGGGAATGATCTGTTTGACTGCCTGAGCGGACAGGCCCAGATGCAGCTTGCCGATCTGTTCCTTTTCATATGGAAACTCTTTGGCGGCACACGCCGCACTCACTATGAAGCCAACGATCACCAGGGAAACCAAACACTTTTTCGGCATCTTTCCTCCCTAAGCTTTGCCGCTGAAGTAGAAGAACATCCCACTCGCCGGGCGTGAAAAAATGAGCTGGGCCGCAGTTGGGCTGAGGCCATGCAAGTATATGCTCACAGGGTAAACGAAAAAGTCAGGGGAGCGTAGCTCTTTTTCCCGGGGAAGCCAGAGAAGCCGCTGCTTGCTGAGGCAGCTGGCCGCCCAGGTGACGGCATCCGCGAGCACCGGGGGGAGTTGGTCGCCGCGATACCAGCGGAGTTCGGGGCCGGCGGAACGGACCGCCAGGCCGGCCGGATTGATCGGGGTGATTTTCAGGGTGTAGGCGTCCAGGTGATCACCGGTGAAGGAGCGGGCCGAGACCCGGCTAGGCACCACCCTTTCCAGGCCCTGGTCTCCCAGGCCGCACGAGTTCAGGAGGAAACGGACATCATGGGGAGAGGCAGTATCAATCCGGTCGCGGTTACCGGCCCCCACTGATAAGCCATATAGCCCCCGATACCGATAACCGCCGCCAGCGTCACCAAGAGAGGTGCAAATTACCTGAAGATCAAGGCGGTGGAGAAGCGGCCCTGGGATAGAAGCAAATTGATGAGAATGGCATTAGAACCTTGAACAAAAACCATAACACCGTGACCTGAAGGTGAATTTGAAAATCTTCTGAATAAACCTGGATAAGACGACGGGGGAACTGCTGGTGGCCGTTTAACTGCTGGATTGGTCTGGTGCTTCCAAAAAAGGCCCGGGTCCCTGACGGAACCCGGGCCGGGTTAGGGGGTTTGGACAAGGCGAAGAATGAAGGCCTACGGAAGTAAATTCGCCATTTTTTTATAGGTCGGCTGGTTCACCTGGCTCCATGGCCAAGAGAGAGTTCGGATTCATTGCGTCATCTTCCATGCTTACTTTGGCCTTGGGACTGGAGGATTTAGGCAAGATCTTCTGCAGTTGCAGGTGAAAGGCCACGAACTTGGGCAGCAGCTTTTCCCTGACCGCATTGATCTCTTTGAGCTTGGCGAGGATGAGCTTCTCATCCGGATTGTCGGATCGCCAGAGCGCCCGTAACTCTGCCCGCTTAACCAACATTTCCTTGCGTAAGCCGGCGGTGTCATCCAGGAATTTCTGGCGCAAATCAAAAAGTTTCCCCGCCTGCTCCGGGGTGAGATTGGCAAATTTATGCCAATGTCTCCCGTGTCCCCAATATCCATGGTGGCCGCCCATGCCGCCCATGCCAAAGGGGTTGGCCCACGAGGCAAAGCCCACAGTCAGAATCAAACCCAGGGCCAGCAATAAACCTACGGTAAACTTTCCCCTTTTCATTGCCCTTCTTCCTCCTCTAAGGTTCGGATTTTACAATCCCCCATTTGTCTTGTTAAACCCTCCAGCGCCAGGGAACCGGCGCTGGCCGGAAAAAATAATTCCTCTCTCCTTTGATGACAGAAAGGAAGTTCTTAGGTTATGGCCCATTCCGGCATCCTGAAGCCGCTTCAAAACCTCAGTTTGCCTATAACTGTCATTCTGAGCGCAGCGAAAAATCTCGTTTTTTCGAGGCCTTGAGATCCTTCACTACGTTCAGGATGACAGAAAAAGAGGTTTCGAAATGGCTTATAGGCTCTCTTCCTAAGAATTGCAGATATGGTCCGGATATCTTAAGATAACAAGCTGAGATGGAGAATTTGCTCTCTAAGGGCACATGGGCAGACAAGAGGAAACCTTCTGGGAGCAGACCCGGGGCCTGACTTGGCCTTTCTGGGCCGCGAACCTCATGGAGATGATCGAACGCCTGGCCTACTATGGCGTACGCGTGGTCATCCCCATTTATATCGCCCAGGCTGACGAGATCGGCGGCCTCCATTTCACCCAGGGCGACAAAGGTCTCATCTTCATGTGGTGGGCCGTGGTGCAGTCGGCCCTGCCGGTGTTCACCGGCGGCTTCGCAGACCGGTATGGCTATAAGCGGCAGATCGTGGCCGCGGTGTTCTTAAAAGGGCTGGGCTACCTGATGATGGCCAGCCAGCGCCAGTTCTGGCCGTTTTTCGGGGGCTGCCTGCTATTGGCCGCGGGCACGGCGGTGTTCAAGCCTCCCATTCAGGGGACCTTTGTCAAGACGCTTACCAGGGAGACCTCCGGCGTCGGCTGGGGGATTTTCTATATGGTGGTCAACGTCGGCGGTTTTCTGGGGCCGCCCCTGGCGCATTTTCTCTGCGGCTACTCCTGGCCCGCAGTCTTCTATGGTTGTGCGGTTTTGGTCAGCCTCAACCTCCTGTGGCTGCTTACCTACCGGCGGGTGGATTCCGGGGCGGACCGCACCACCAACGTCTGGCACGTGGCGGCGACCACGGCCCGAGAACTCCTGAACGGCCGCCTCCTGGCCTTTATGTTGATCGCCTCGATCTTCTGGGCCGTGCTCATGCAACTCTGGGACATGCTGCCCAATTTCATCGTGGATTGGGTGGACAGTGCCTCCCTGGCGCGGCATCTGCCGGCCTTCATGCTGGCCCGGGATCTCAGCCGGGGCCCCCAGATCGCCCAGGAGTGGGTAATCAATTTCAACCCGTTTTTGATCATTCTCTGCGTGGCGCCGCTGTCCTGGTTTGTCAACAAGAAGATGCGGCGGCTCACTTCCATGTTCTGGGGCTTTGTCATCGCCGGGCTGGGGGTTTATACCGCGGGTTCGAGCCAGTCCATCTTTATCTGCCTGGCCGGCATCGCCTGCTTCTCGGTGGGGGAGATGCTCTGCTCCCCGAAAATGAACGAGTATCTGGGGGTGATCGCGCCTGCGGATAAGAAGGCCCTTTATATGGGCTATGCCAATATCCCCATAGCCCTGGGGTGGGGTTACGGCTCCTTTATCGGCGGGCAGATTTACGAGCAAGCCGGGGAAAAGGCCGGATTGGCCCTGCGTTACCTGGCCGAGGTGCTACAGGTGAGCGAGCTGCCGCCCCGCACCCAGGCCTTTGCCAGGCTCACCGAGTTGTTGGGCCAGAGCCCGGCCGCGGTGACTCAGCTCCTCTGGGACAAGTATGATCCCAGCCGGGTCTGGACGCCCTTTGCCATTGCCGGCCTTCTGGCCGCGGTGGCTCTGTTTGTATTCAATCACTTTGCCAGGAAGTGGCAGGATGTTAACGCCTAGAGGCACGGGGTATTATGAGTCAAAATTATCTGCATATCCGCAACGATTATCTGAAACAGGCCTGGGCCAGGTCCCCGGCGGTGCTGTCTGCCTGCCTGCCGGCTGAATATCAGCATACTGGCTTATATTTTCAGGCCTTTGGCGAGGACTGTCTGCTAAGCGCCGAGGATATCATCCTGGCCGGGGTCTTGGCCACGGGACCCGAGGGGCTGCTGATCGCGCTTTATGCCAGTATGGTGCCGGATCGGCCGGTGCAGCTCGATTCTTTAAAGTCGTTTAAGGAGTTGCCCAACAGCATGCCCTATCAGGGCGCGTTTGCGGCCAATGCCGAGCAGATCCTGGTGCCCTGGGTAAGCGCCATCAGTAAGCAACAAGAGAGGCTGGCCGCGGCCTTTTCTGGCCAGGTAAATGCCGCGCCCCCCAGCGGCGACTTCTCCTTGACCTTATATCCCTTTCCCCGGATTCCCTTGTACTATATTTTCCACCTGCCGGATGAGGAGTTCCCCGCGTCAGTGACCTGCCTTTTTGCCGCCAATGCTCCGGATTTCATGCCCCTGGATGGTTTGGCGGACGTGGCGGAGTATACCGGGAAAAGAATCATTGCCCTGGTGGCCGGAAGGTGACGGCAAAGATTGCTGGGCCGGCATGCCAAGACAAGACTCTGATAGACGCCAGGTTGTCATCCTGAGCGAAGCGAAGGGTATCAAAGTCCCCCTTTGGAAAGGGGGATTTAGGCAGTAGTGTCCGGCAGGACATTTGCAAGAGTAAGGACGGTAAATTTCGCTTCAATAAAAGGCAGTCGGTATTAAAGATCATCTCATGGAAATTCCAAGTTTTTCCCCTCTCCCCCCCCTTGGGGGGAGAGGCAGGGTGAGGGGGGGAGGGCGGCAGAAGACGCCACCCCTCACCCCATCCCTCTCCCCTCGAAGGCTGAGCATTACCCACAAGTCAGGAACCCTTTGAAATGGGATAACTTTTTGACGGCATGGACGTTTGTGGTGCAAACCAAAATCCCCCTAAATCCCCATTTTCCAAAGGGGGACTTCCCCCCCTTTGAAAAAGGGGGCAGGGGGGATTTTAGGGCGCCCCAACAGGGAGAAAGTGTCTTCATGAAGATTTATCCTGAGCAGAATCTGGACCCAATCGGAAAGGACTCTACCGCCAAATTAAACACTTGTGGGTAATGATAAGCCTCGAAGGGGAGAGGGGGTTTTGCTACGACAGGCTCCGGCCTGCACCGGCTCTGGATGTTATGCCCCGGCTCCATTGTTTGTTATTAATGTATCGCCGCTTAGGCAAAATGCCTGCCGGATACTACTGCCCTTCCCCCCCTTTTTCAAAGGGGGGGATAAAATACCCTCTCGCGATTACTCCCCCGGCTCCAGGGCCTGGAGCAACAATTCTGCAATATCGCAGACCTGCACCGTTGCTTCCTTTTCTCGGGCCTTGAGGCCGTCCTCGAACATAATGGCGCAAAAGGGGCAGGAGACCGCGATGAGCTCCGGACTGAGGGCCAGGGCCTGATCGGTGCGGGCTTCGTTGATTTTTGCGGTTCCCAGGGTCTCCTCCATCCACATGCGGCCGCCGCCCGCGCCGCAGCAGAAGGATTTCCGGCGATGGCGCTCCATTTCCATTAAGCGCAGCTCCGGAATGGCCTGCAAGAGCTCCCGGGGTTCTTCATAGAGGCCATTATAGCGGCCCAGGTAACAGGAGTCGTGGAAGGTGAGCTTTTTGTCCAGAGGCCGCCGGGGGCTGAGGCGCCCCTCCTGCAACAGCCGGTGCAGAAACTCGGTGTGGTGATATACCTCCCAGTTGCCGCCGAATTGGGGATACTCGTTTTTCAAGCAGTTGTACCCGTGGGGGCAGGTGGTGATGATCTTCTTGATGCCGTAGCCGTTGATGGTCTCCGCCAGCTCCACGGCCATGGTCTGAAACAGGTATTCATTGCCGATCCGCCGGGCCGTTTCGCCGCAGCACTTCTCTTCGGCCCCCAGGATGCCGAAACTCACCCCCGCGTGCTGGAGAAGCCGGACCATGGCGGCCGCCACCTTTTTTCCCCTGGCGTCGAAGCTGCCGGCGCAGCCTACATAAAACAAATATTCTACTGCGGCATTTTCAGCCAGGATGGGCACTTCCAGCCCCTGCGCCCAATCGCCCCGGGTGGCGAAGGCCAGGCCCCAGGGATTGGAGTTGGTCTCCCAGTTGCGCAGGACCGTCTGCACCTCCGGCGGGAAATCGCTATCCATGAGCACCAGGTGGCGGCGCAGATCCACAAATTTCGGAATATGTTCGATGAAGACCGGGCAGTGTTCCATGCAGTTGCCGCAGGTGGTGCAGGACCAGATTTCGTCGGTGGAGCAAACTTCGCCCACCAGCAGCCTTTCGTTAGCCTCCCCCGGCGCCAGCAGGAGTTGGCCCTGGCTCAAGAGGTGCTTCTTGAGGTGATGGATGGTCTCTTTGGGGCTCAATGGTTTGCCGGTGAGGTGGGCCGGGCAGTTCTCGGAGCAGCGGCCGCATTCGGTGCAGGCGTAGAGGTCCAGGAGCTGCTTCCAGGTAAATTCATTGATCCTGGCCACCCCATAGGTTTCCACCGACTCATCTTCCAGGTCCAGCTTACTGAGTTCCCCCACGGGCCGGAAGCGGCGGTAAAAGACATTGGGAATGGCGCCCAGGATGTGCAGGTGCTTGGAAAAGGGGATATAGGCCAGGAAACCCAGGATCACCAGGGTGTGGGCCCACCAGAAGAAGCTATGCCAGCCCTCCAGGGCCGCTGGCGGCAGGCCGGCAAACCATCCGGAAAGGGCTACGGAGATGAACGCGGCCCCGGGGAAGTAGCCGCCGGACTGCTCTAAAGACAGCCGGTAGGCCACCGCCCGGTCTCCGAACAGCAGCACGATGAGCAACAGGATGAGGCCGATGATGATGCCGGCGTCCAGGTTGGCCGCGTGCTGGTCGTCAAAACGCAGCCGTTCCGGTTTGATGACGAAGCGGCGATAAAGGGAAACCAGCAGCGCGGCCACCACCGCGGCGCACAGCAGGTCTTGCAGCAGGTAAAGGGCCGCGGTGAGGGGCCGGCCCAGGAACTTCCAGTAGGCAAAGCCGTGATAGAGACCGGCTCCGAAGGTTTCGAGGCTGCCGATGGTGATGATGATGAAGCCCCAAAAGATGAGGAAATGGCCCCAGCCGGCCGGTTCCCGCACCACCCGCTGCTGTCCCAGGACAAAGGTAACCACCCCTTGAAGGCGTCGGCCGATCTGGTCAAAACGGTCCTCCGGCTGCCCCAGGCGCAGGAGGCGGTAGAGCCTATGCGCAGTGAAGAGGAAAAAGGCAATAGCCGCCAGAAAGATGATGCCAAAAAGGAGATTGGCGGGAAAATACCCCGGTTGCATGCGTAAGGCCTCCATTTTCAGTAATCATGAGCAGTGAGCAGTATTCAGTGATCAGTAACCAGTGTGACGTCCAGGAAATAAGTTACAAAATATCACCTATGAATATCCCCGATATTATTCCCTCTCCTCTCGGGGGGTTAGGGTGAGGGGGGCGACTTTGGCTAAGTGGCTGTAATCGGTCAAAAGACGCCACCCCCACCCCGACCCTCCCCCCTCAAGGGGGAGGGAGAAAGAAAGGGCAAGCTATGTAAGATATTCATGGGACATGACAATAGTGGATAGATCATTCTTCCTCTGTTTGAACTAATTCCTGATCCCTGATCCCTGACCCCTAATCCCTGCTCTCTGCTTCAGCACGCCGCTTTGAGCTTTTTCACTTCCTCGATAAAGGCGGGCACGAACTGGAAGAGGTCATCCACCACGCCGTAGTCCGCCTTGCTGAAGATGGGGGCCTCCGGGTCTTTGTTGACCGCGACGATGAATTTGCTGGAGCCCATGCCCGCCAGGTGCTGGATGGCCCCGGAGATGCCGCAGGCCATGTAGAGGGAAGGGGTCACCACTTTGCCGGTCTGGCCCACCTGTTCGGCGTGGGGCCGCCAGCCTGCGTCCACCGCGGCCCGGGAGGCCCCCACCGCCCCGCCCAGGAGCAGGGCCAACTCCTCCAGCAGGGCGAAGTTCTCGGGAGCCTTCAGGCCCCGGCCGCCGGAGATAATCACCTGGGCCTCGGCCAGGTCCACCTTGCCGTCCGCGGCTTCCACCGCCACCACCCGGGTTTTGAGAGCCGCAGGCAGCGTCACCGCCGGGGTTTCCACCGCGGCCTGTTTCGAACTGTCCGGCATGACGCAGGCCATCACATTGGGCCGGCAGGAGGCCATCTGGGGCCAGGTCCCGTCGGCCCACTCATACCAGGCCAGGGCCTTGCCGCCATAGACCGGCCGTTTCGCCTTAAGCGCCCCGGCCTCGATCTGTAGCGCCGTACAGTCCTGGGCCAGACCGGCGCCGAGACGGGCCGCCACCCGGGCGCTCAGGTCCTTACCGTCCACCGACGCGGGGCTGAGCACCACCTTGGGCTGCAAGGTACGCAGGACCTCGGCCACCACCGGGGCATAGGTCTCCGCCAGATAATCTTTCAAAACCGGCTGGTCTACGGCGTAAACCTTCTCCACCCCATACTCGCCCAGATCGGCTGCGGCGGCCGCAATCCCTTGCCCCAGGGCGATGGCCGTGAGGGGCTCGCCCAGGGCGTCGGCCAGTCTTTTCCCCTCGCTGGCCACTTCGAATGAGACCCGCCGAAACGCACCGTTCCGGAATTCGGCAATTACACAAACTCCCTGTGCCATGATGTTGTCTCCTATAAAGCTCTACACTTGGAAAATTTCAAAGTTCAAAGTCGAGACCTCTTAGAAGATGGGCTTTGAGCATGATGAGGCCTAGGTCTTATCCCCCCCTTTGAAAAAGGGGGGTTAGGGGGGATTTTCTATGCGCCTGAAATCCCCCTAACAGGCTGTTGAAAAACCCCAGCAATTATGTTGTATCGTCCTCTTTGTAGACGATTTGGTACTTTTATGACGGGCAAATTCTCGAAAAAATCTGGGCTGTTTCCTCCATCGGTGGCCGGTTTGC
>JAKAKP010000072.1 GCA_021813445.1 Deltaproteobacteria bacterium | reverse complement strand
CCTCCTACCTGCCATCTAAGCTACAAGGTCTCTGGCTCTTACCCCGGCAAGACTACCTCTTGCTGAACATGCCAGCCTTCGCTGGACACACAACCGGACGTGAGAGTTTCCCCTCATCCGGCTCAAGCCTCTGCATAACCCCCCACGTTTCCAGGGGAGCCGGCTACTTCGCGTTCACACAAAGGTTTTGAAGCGTTCTGTAACAGCGAAGAGATGACAGCCGAAGGGTAGAAGTCCGATTTTCCACCATCTGTACCCCTGGATATTCCCTCTTTTAAGAAACGAAGCCGTTCCTTAAAATAGGAGTCCCAATCTGGGTCAAATGGGTTGGCTTTTCCCCTGATCTTGATGTGCCGCCATATCCTGATTTTGGCGGCCGACACCAATTCCAGCATGACTGGTCTTCCATCAGGTCGGATTCTATGGCTATCGGCTGCGAACACCCAGTTACGGGTTCCCCGTTTCCTAAAGTATTTATCTTTGATCCATCGGGTTCCCTTTCTGGGATGTCGGCGTCTACACCACTGCCACAATGTTTGCCAAATACGGTGATCAACCTTGGCGAAGGTCTCTTTGGCCACTATGTGTCTGTGATAGTTGGCCCATCCCCTAATAATCGGATTGAGCAGCCTTATCAGATTCACCTGTTTGGCCGCCAAGTTTCCCTTCACCGTCTTTCTGACTTTATCCAAGAACGCATTCACGTTCTTTTTGGCGGGCTTAATCAGCAGCTTGCCGCCATAGATACGGATATGTTGGCCTAGAAAGTCGAAACCCTCATCGATATGCGTGATCCTGGTCTTCTCCAAAGAAAGTTCCAGTCCACGAACCCTGAGGAAGGATTCCACCAGGGGATAAACCTTATCCTCCAGAATAGCTTTTGATACTCCGGTAATGATAAAGTCGTCGGCATATCGCACCATGTGCACTTTATCCTTGTGCCGAAATGCCTTTTTCAGTTCGGCTTCCAGACCATCAAGTGTCATGTTGGCCAACACCGGAGAGATGATACCTCCTTGCGGAGTTCCTGCCAGTGTAGGGTAGAGGGTGCCAAGGTCGATGTACCCAGCCTTCAGCCATTTCCGGAGAATATCCTTATCCATTGGGATGTTGGTCATCAACCAGTCGTGGCTTATGTTGTCAAAGCAACCTTTGATATCTCCCTCCAGGATCCAGGACGCAGACATTTTCTGGTTCAGTGCAATCCAGCACTGTTGAATGGCATCCGCCGTTGACCTTAGCGGACGGAACCCATAGGAGTTCTTATCCGCCATGGTCTCAGCGACCGGTTCCAAAGCAAGCTTATAAAGTGCTTGCATAGCCAGGTCTTTCTTAATCGGGATTCCCAGGGGACGTTTCTTGCCGTTGCTTTTCGGGATGTATGTCCGCCTCAAGGGCAATGGCTTATAACCACGCCGCTTAAGGGACAACACGGCTTTAAACTTGGCTTCCGGGGTGGACCAGATTACTCCGTCCACTCCGGGCGTCTTCTTGCCTTTATTTTCCGTGACTCGTTTTACTGCCAAAGCTCTGGCAGCGAACGAGCGGGTCAACAACCTTTGGAAAGCTTTGACTTCCCTCAGGTTGCCTTCCCGAGCAGCCTTTGCGATACGCATCTGCAGCCTTTGCACTTGACGTTGGTTTTTGGTCCAGTTAAGACTTCGCCAGTCCGTTGTCTCGTGGGAGGGTGCAGCCACAACTTGCGTTGCTGTCACTTGCAATTCCTCCTTAAAAGGTTCTACTGACTCTCTCGCAAAGAGAGACCAGGCGGAAGTCTGCTTGCTTTCGCACGGGATAATGTCGCCATTGGCTCAATCCCTATCCACCCGATTACAGGGCGGCATTCGCTTTCTCCGCCTTCCTTTACCCGCACCTCCGTTGTCTGGCCTTACGGCCTTCCTACCCTTTGCGGGAGAGATACGGGCTTACCGTGTTCCGCATAAGTGATACGATGGGTTAGACCCTGCCTGTCCACCGGCAGCCTCTTGTCCGTGCATTCCCATGCTGGAAGAGAATGTCCTGCTGCATGCCCTTTTGGCTCAAGCCTTTCAGCACCTTTGGCTTGCTGTCTACTTACGATGTTTAAACGGCAGTTCACTTACGTTGGCCATACCACCAAAGCCTAGCCCCCTATCCGCATGGCGCTTGCAGATATCACCTTGCCTCACGGCCCGGCTTAACCTCCTGGTAGGGTACATTGTCCCGGCAGCTGCATACCGAGGCGTTGCCGCCTCCGCATGTGCCGGTAGGCTACTTCCGACGGAACGGAAGGTTTTGTCATTCATTCACCAGCCTCTATTGCCTGATATATGAAGCAAAACAATCACTTATGCGACCTCACGTCGCACCCAGCAGAGCAACACCGCCTCCGGGCCCAGGACCTCGTAAACCTTCCGGGGATCCAGCCGGTTCAGGATTTTTTGATAGGCCACCCGGTATTTGTCCTCGCACATTTTGAGCATTTTCCTGGTAGGCGCCAGGGCCGGATAACGCCGGCCCTTAAACCACTCCGGGGTTTTCCAGGCGATGGAGACCAGGCAGGGATAATGGTGTAAATGAAATCGCCAGAAATAACTGGTGAACATCAATCCTCCCTGAACTTGAAGTATTTATTCTTAGTGTATAATTTTGGATGTCATCACCTCCTAATCCTCCGGGTTTGCCAGGTCGACAATGCCGCCCAGCAGGTTTAATAGTCCTTCCCGCTCCTCACAAACCGGTATGCAGGTGTCATAACCTGGAAGATTTTCGAGCCAGGCAAGCTGCTCTCGCAGCAGGTCCAGGTCCACCGTGATCACGCCGTATTCGGGGTGCTCCACATTTTCAAGACCTATTACCGGCATGGCTTCACTCCGGTTCTACCGGCTCTAAGACACTCGCCCCAGGCTGATCAAAGGCCCTCCAGGCCGGAGTTTGGGCCAGGATGTCGTAATTTTCGTTATCAACCTCCAGGCAATCGGGGATCGAATCTTCCTCGATAGTGAGGTAAGCGACACCCTCCAACAGTTCTTCCCTGGAGAGGCGGCCCCAATAGTCTTTGGCCCACTTGACCTGATCTTCCCGTGCCCAGGAGAAGAAACCTTCCGGCAACTCTTCCGGTGTAAGTTTGATCATCCCTTGGGCGAGAAATCGAATATTCAGACCTTGCTCGTTCATTGCCTCGTCCTCACTTTCCCGGCTCGCCAAGATTCTGATTTACGAACCGTTCCCCTTCGTTGCATACGGGGCAGATACCCCATACCCGATGATTCAGGGGATAGCGCAAATCATGCTCGCGGGCGCAGTCGTCGCAATAAAATGACGGGCCGCCAAGCGCCCGCGCCTTCTCCAAGAGGTCCAGCAGCAGGGCCTCGACCTCGGCCTTGGGGCCGTAAAAGTAGATGGGCGGCACATCATGCCATCTGCTCTTGGATTCAAGGGAAACCGCTGCCCGATCCATGGTTTCATAAACCTCCACACTCGCACGATTGAGCCTGAACCAACCATTGCGCCCTCGACAATCGATCATGATTCGGCCTCCCTTCTCGGTTCCAGGTCCTTGAGGACCTGGCCTATGTCAGCCCCGGCGACCAGACGCTCATTTATCTCATACAAGCAAGGCCCGAAGCCATCCGGACCGGAAGGCGTCTTCCTTGTCTGAGGAAGGATCACCGCCCTTAAAACAGATCCCCAAGTGCCATTCGTAAGAGCCTTCAGGGTAGGTCCGGCAGACGTGGCACAGCTCGTCCAGAAGTTCATCGGGTTCGTGTTCATCACCGCAGACCCGACATTCGCCGGTCTCGATGGTGGTGTAATTTTCCCGGTCCTGGATATCGGTATATGCTTCATGGTCCTGGCCTTCAGTCCCGTTCAATGGGTTGGTCATGACGTGGCCTCCTCTTTCACCCAATCCGTCAAAGGCGGATACGTGGGGAATACCTCTTCTATGCAATCCATGATTTCCCGCAAAATCGGGATTTCAGAAATTGCTTTGTCCCCTACTGCCCTAATCTTTTTCTTGATTTCCACCACTACGCCGGAGCTTTCATCGTCCGGGATATCCACATCCAAAGGGGGATCGCCAGGACGGAAAACCCGGGTAACCGGGGGGCGGTCCCAGTCCATTGAGCTTTCCCGATCAAAAGGGATGCCTTTCTTGACCAAAAATTCTTCCAGTTCGGCGAATTCTCCATACCGGGCCTCACCATCCGAGAAAACCAGCAGCCCCTCCTGGATGTCGATTTCCATGCTGGCATAAAGGCGCTTTGTTTCGATCTCGAAATTAGGCCCGAACACTTGGGGCTTAAACTCAATGTCATATTCCCTTTCCAGCAATCGCCTGATCTCCTGATCAAAACAATTTGCCGGAAACATGATGGTCGCCGAAGACGTTGGCGCGCTCATGGCCTTGCCTCCCTTCTCAAAAAACATCTTTGGCAAAGTAAGTTGCCTTCAAGGGTTTTGAATATTGGCGGCGCCGAGTTGGGATTCCGCCACCGCCTATGTTTCTCCCAAAGGTCTTTCCCGCAGTCCTCACAGTAGAAATGAGGATTCGGTACGCCAGCCGGATTATGGTACTTTCCTTCCTCCAAAAGATTTCAGATAGTCCGTTATCATCGCTTGCCTCCATTAGTGTATGGCCAACAGTCTTTCCAGCCTCTGGTAGACTTCCTCCGATTCGATCCAAACAGTGAAGCCGTTGCCTGCCTTATCCGAGCCGGTGATGTACCCGACTCCGGGACTCCCATCCCGCTCGTCACAACCGCAGGAACAGGGCCGGCGCACCTGCAACAGCCGGTCTTTCTCGCCTTTCCAGGTAATTTCTTTCATCGTAGCTTTACTCCTTGGGGCCGGAATAGATGTAAACCCCGGTTTCAGCGATCCAGTGCCCCTGGCACCTTGAGAGGCGTTTGCCAAAGACGCCGTAGGTCTCATGGGTCCAGAGGAGAAACCGTCCGCCGCACCAGCGGCTGTCCTGCTGGTAGAGGACGCTCAGGTCGTCCTTGAAGGCTTCCCAGCTTCCGGGGAGATTGAGACCCCGGACCTGGGTGCCCACCATATAAAGGGGTTTTTCCACCACCCGCAGTTCCGGGATTGGGGAATGATCTTGCTTCTCTGCCGTAGCAGTGCTATAAGGTGCCATCGTTTTTATCTCCAGGTTCAAGTCGTTTCGGGCTACCCGGGGTTGCCGCCCCTGGTAGCCCGGTTGTTTCAGGCGGCTGCCATGACCCCCTGCCAATCGCTGCCGGCATCCCGCCGCCAGGTTTCCTCATAACCGGGGGTCGTGCCGCCGATGCCGCCCCGCATCCGGCGTTGGCGTTCGATAAACCCCTTCATGGCGTTTAGGGCCAGGTAAAACCGGAAACCCTTCTCCTTAAACCGGGGATGCCCGGCCATCTCAAACAGCCGCAATACACCCTCCTGGATCAGGTCCTCGGGGGCTATGTACCAGGGCAACCGGTCCTCGTATTTGCGCTTGTAAACAAACCCGGCCATCCGGTAAGCCGCGGTATGATCGAAGGTCGTCCGTTCTTGGGGGAGATACCGGGTTTTTTTATGGTAATCCACGACCAGGTAGCCCCGTTCGACCACAGCCGCGGCGGTCTTATAATCGCAGTTGAACAACAAGCGGATTTCGCTGGCCACCGTCTTCTTGGCCGCGCCCTGATCGCAGCCGCAGGTGGCCATGACCTCAGCGATCGCCTTTTCCGTTTCCAGTCTGATGACCTCCCGTTCCCGTCTGTGGCCGTTTTTGCTCATCGGCCCCACTGCCTGCACCTCCCGTTTTGGATTCAGTTCCATTGCCGTGCCTCCGAGAAATTGGGTTTTTACTTAAAGGGAGATTGGCGCACGGCAAAAAAAGGGCGGGGGCCCGGTTGCCCGGGCCCGTAGGTGGTGGGGTTCGAGGCAGGGGTCAGAGGCGGGTTATTCTTCTTCCTTTGCCAAACCGGCCAGATCGGCCAGGTGGCTTACCATCTCTTCCATCTCCTCGTGGGCTCTTCTAAACTGCCCGATAAATTCTTGAGGGACGCCTGCTCCGTGGGCGTCCAGGTTTTGCATGATGGAAAAGGCCCGGTTTTCAATCAATTCCAGGGCCTTCCGGATCATTTCCAGATATTCCCGCATTTCCTCCAGATCCATGGTCTCGCCTCCCTAACTATGGAACAACCTTGATGAACCCCAGGCCCTTGGCCCTGGCATTCTTGACAGCCAGGTTCTTCGCCGTGGTGAAAGTGCCGGTGATGAAAACCGTTTCCTCCCCAATTTGGAAAGCCCAGCAACCATGACCCCGGGGCTTCCGGCCATGGCCGAATTCGTATTCGTTAGTCTCAACCCTCATCGTCGTTTCCTCCCTTTGGGACATCGAACTTGGCGTTCAAAGGGAGCCAGGAATAAATCGTTGGACTCCCGCCCCCGTTCAGCGCCAAAATCAATATGGTCAAAGGTTACCGGTTTCGCCTCGCCCTTCCCGGCTGCTACTTGCGTCCATTGGCCCGCCTCTCGCCTTCCTTCCGGGTGTCCCGTCTCACTCACCACCACCCGGCCGGCTGTACGCCTCGGTTTGAATCAGGCCGCTTCCCGCTTTCGCCTCATCTCCGGTGCTTAGCTTCGCTTCGGATTTCAGGGCTCCGATCGCCCCTTCTTCTGTGGGTCAAAGAAGAAAAACCAGAGTTCCAGTCAACTCAAAAGACCGTGCAGTTTTCCGGTTCTGCCAACCTACCCACACCTTGAGCAGTTCATCGGGTCTGGGAGGGCCTCGGTACGGCTGGCGTATCCTGCGCCCACTTGCTCTTTTTTTCCCCTGGTCGCTACTCCCAGGTTCCCGCTCCGGCTTCCGGGGCTCCCAGGTCTGCCTTCTACTTTTGGGTCGGGGGAGATTTTTTATGGACCGGCGACTCCCCTGGTCCGTCCCTGGGAGCTATTTGGTGGCGCCTTTGACGGCTTGCCTTGGTTCGATAGGTTGACCTCCTTTTTGGTTTGGTTTTGGTTGCGATTCAATAATAATAGATGCACTCTATATGCCTAAGTGCGCAATATTACTATGAAATAGCCATGCAATAGCATAGTGCGATTAAGTAGTTACTTTTAAACGTTATTTTTTATTCAGGCATAGCACCTGAATACAACAGAGAAAGACAGTTATTTTTACCCTCACACAGTCTATGCAACTCTCCATCATTATTTGTAATACGTGAAATAAGTTACACGGTTAAATTTTCTTGACAGTAAAATGGTTCAAAATACAATTAATTATACCTTCGCAACATTCTCACTATCATCTTAATCTTTAGCAATACTTAGGCTATAAGGACAAACTGCACCATTGCCCGCTATTATTAGGGCTTCTCGTAACCGTTACTTATAGGATGTAAGTAATGGTGTTAAATGCGATCAGCTTACTACATGGATAGAAGGGTCAAACTCCCGATAGATAAGTCCCTCCTGGCTGGGCATGAGGCACAAAGCCTCCGCCTCCCAGGCTTCCCGGGAGGCCATGCGTTTTTTGGTAATGGCATCGTCTATCTTGATGAAGCCGTCGGCGTTCCTGGCCCTGCCGCCGCAGTCTTCCCACAGGGCGCAGGCCTCGCAATCCCGGTTTACACATTTCTCCATCACATCAAAGATGCACCACTTGAAGATGCGGAAACCGCTCTCCGCCGCTTCGGTGATCACCCGGTTCATCAAGCCATAGGCTTTGTGCATGGTGGAGTAAATCTGGATGCTGGCCTGGATCTGCCGGGCGGTCTGGGGAATGAACAGGGCTGCCTCGTACAGCTCGGGGTCGATTTCATCGACCTCGTCCAACTTGAGTTTCTGGGGGTGCGGTCCCCGGACACTCTTGCTGGAGGCGGTCAGGATCTGGATGCTGCCGCCACCCGCCATCTTGGTGAAGGTCTTGAGCATCTCCCTCTCCACCAGGTGGGTGAAGGATGAGGTGGCGAACCGCTCTTGGATATGGCTGTACATCTTCTGGCTCTGCTCCAGGGACCCGCCCAAAATCTTGGTTTCGCAACCTGGCTTGAACACCGAGTCCAGCCAGGTCACCAAAGCGCCGTTCAAGGTCTTGCCGCCGCCCCGGTTGGCCCAGCAGACGCAGTTCTGCACCTCCTCGAAAAAAGCCGCGATGACGTATTCGGCGGGTGGGGTGTGCTCGGGGCAGACCTTGGCCCGGGGCAGCCTGAGGTCCCAGAAGGCCTGAATGAATTTCAAAAGCTCGCCAGCATCTTTGAAGCCGTGCTTCCGGTAATGCTCCACCAGGGCCAGGGCTGCCTTGGGGTTGGCAATGGACAAGGAAGTCCCTTCGCCTTGATGGTCCGGTTGTAGAGACATGGTCACACCCCGAGATTTTTTTCGCCCCTCTCCCGAGCCAGGATCAGGAAGTCTAGGTAGGCTTGCCGCACTTCCGGGTCTTCGAAGGGCAGGTCCGGGCCCAGCAGGAGCCTCTCGGGCACCTTGGCTAGCAGACCACAGTCTTGCAACTCCTTCACCAGTTTTTCCTGAGCGGTCATGGCGTTTCGGCGATGGCCGATCCTGGCGTTTTCTTCCTGGCACATCTCGCTGTCCCGCATGGATTTCCAACGGATTTGCAGCCAAAACTTGATGCTATCCCCCAGGAAACTGTCCTGGTCAAACTCCTGAGCCATGAATCGGCTGAGAACCTTGCCGTCCTTGAGGTCCCGGTCCACCTGGCGCCGGCTGATCCCCAGCTTGGTGGCGATTTCTCCGGGCCTGAAGCCCGAGAGCTTCATCTCCTGAACCTGCCGGATGCGGGACTGTCTAGTCTTGGTGATCACCGGGAGGCCGGTTTGAGACTCCCCCTTTTTGGACAGCATCATGGTCTTTTTCCCAGGGTCGGACATAAGATACCTCAGTCTTCCTTCCGCTCCGGCGGCCCTTCCAGAGCCCCCCACTTCTCCCCAGTCATGGGATTGATCCGGTAAGCATGAAGTGGGCAGCCTTCCTGTTTGGGCGGGACTATCTCATAGAAACAGGTTCCGTCTCCATCGGCCCAAAAACAGCGGCAGGGTTTATTCATGGCACATTCCCTCTAAGTCAACATCGGGATATTCCTTCGGCTGCACCTTCAGGTTCGGTTTGAAATAGACCTTGCAGTCCGCCTCCCGAGCCTGGTTCATCACGGTCTCCACCCAATCCCATTCCGGCTGCCTTTCCGGTTCGCCACTTGAGTCACTCTGCCCGCCGATAATGATCCAATCCACGACGGAGAGGAAATAAGCCGGCCCGTCCTGACCTGTCCCGGAGAGGTCTAATTTTTCCCGCATCGGCTCAATGGATAAAAAGAGCACCGTGGGCCTTTCAACCTTTGCGAGACCGTAATGCAGCGTCGTAAATACCTCTAAGGCAGTATCAGCTCTCTGTTGAGTATCCGCGGTGGCCCCCACCCAGGCGTTCTTGGGGAAATCGATTTCCAGGTACCGCCTCGGGTTCTTGGTAAGGAAAATGAAGGTCCATTGGGGGGCGGCTCTTACTTCTTCCATTACGGCCTCGATCCACTCCTGGGGCACCCATTCACCGAACAGGTCCCCCATGGAAACCGTAAAGACAAGTCTTTCCTTAAGAGAGGCAGACCTGGGAAGCGGGGTATTCTGAGGGGCGCTGAGCCTTTCCGGGTAAAAATGCGGATTAAAGCCAATCTGGGGATCATAAAACCGCTTGGCAATGTCCCGGGCATAACAGTATGAACAGCCGTGCTCGCAACCGGTCACCGGGTTCCAGGACCAGGTGGCCCATTCAATGCTCTCATTGGTGCGGTTGAAAACCGACTTGCCTTTATCCCTGGCCTGCCTGGCTTCCTGGGTAAGCTGGTAGGCTTTATTGACGCTCATAGTGCCCGCCTTCACCGCTTCCTTGACCTCCTCTTCGCCATGTTCCAGGACGGTTCGGGCCTTCTCAACCTTAGCTCGGGATGTGCCCACTGTGGCCGCAGTTTTCTGGGCGGATTTATCCTCGTTATTCTTCTTTTTGCGCTTATTGGGTGATTCCGGTTGATCAATAGCCTCACTTGAGGCTTTTGATTTTTCCTGGAACTCTTCGCTTTTCCTGTCTCCACCCCGCTCCTTCCGGCTGTCCAGAGCTTCAATACACCTGAGGATTTCCGCATCCGTCAGGTTCCGCCGGTTCCGCTGATTATGGATGGCATACTCTAAGGCTTGTTTCTCATTCTGGAACCGGTAGCCAATAGTAGGCACATTTTTTATCTCGGCCCTCTTAGCTGCCTCTAACCGGCTATGACCATCAATCACAATGTTAAGCTCTTTCCAGATAGTAATAGGATGAGCATGGTCATAGTCATTGCGGAGCATGTCCTCTGTGAGAGCATCCACAATTTTGGGGTCAACGGGGAACAAGTCCCTAAAAGGGCTCTTGGTTATTAATTTCTCGACTTCCATTTTTTAACCTCACATGGGCCTGGGGAATGATTCGCCAGTTTTAGGGGACCAGCGCAAGACCTGTAATTTCTTGTTATTACGCCAGGCGTTCCAGGCTTTGATAGTAATTGCGATAATGTAATGCTGCTGCAATTTAGCCACGGAACCCTTGTTCTGGAACATCTTATTACGCAATGCCAGAATTGGGTCATTTACAGGTAACCCGGCCCCTGATCTCAGACCTTCATAAAACAGATCGGCATCAACCGCGTCTTTTTCTGAGAAGATGTAATGACAGAAAGTGCCGATCGAAGGTGGTAGCACATGGATTACCTGGGCCGCAACCTTGGCGCTATAGGCTAGGCCGGGACAGTTGCTTAACAATGCCTCAATCTGGTCGTTAGTAGGCATAGTAGTGTGCCTAAAACTGCCTTGCGTGTAGCGATACAACAGATTGGCCGCAGCACCAACAAGCTTGCTATAGTCATAACCGCAAATATTCGCAATGTCGGCATAGCTCCTTTTGGTGCCGTTGTCCGTAGTCACGAAAGCACGGGGAGGAAGATTATAGGCTACAATGGACCTGACAGGCCGACCAGCCAAAATAATGGCATTAAGACGGTTCTGACCATCTGTGAGATTGTGGTGAGTATCAAAACCGATACCGTTGGAGTTAATAACCCAGGCACCTCTTTTAATAGCCGCAGCCGTGCTATTGATAAAGTTATTCTTTAATGTACGATTGCGCTTTGTATTAAAGGACAGCATTTCCTTAGCAATCTCAGGGGTGATCGTCATGATTTTGCAGTAAACATCTGTCTGGGATCTATCCGTTCCTGGCGGGTATCGGCGTCCATCATCTTTTCGAAACATGATCTTTCCTTCCTCTTTATTTTTATTTAAGCGTCAAATTGACGCCGGGGTTTATGATTTCACAGGTCCTCGAAGGGCAAGGACAATTCATTTACTTTCCTTTAAACAGGTAGGTCCAGCCGGCCGCCTGGGGGAACCGTTGGCGATACGCTGAATAGTCCAGGTAAAAGAGGCCGCCGATTACTATAAGGAGAGCCGCGCCGATCATGACCAGCCCAAGATTTTCCAGAACCTTCCGCATGGTTTTCATCTCGTTACCTCCTGTTAATTGGCGCCGTCCCAGCCGGCGAAAAAGTATCTCAAGGCGTCCACCGCATGGTGCTCACCCTGGCCAGGTTCATGTTTCAGGTATCCGGTCAACTCCCGGATCAGGTTTTTGCAGCGGTGATGGATCAGGAGGCCAGGCCTGCCGTCGGGCCGGACCTTCAACCAGCGGCGGACCAGGTCCTGGCCTACCTCCACCGGCAACCTGGGTCCCTTGAACTTCACCCCGAAGATTTCCGAGAGCAGGGCGAGGCGTTCGGGATTAGACGGGTCGCCCCAGCCTCGGGAAAGAGGTTGATAGCCAACCTCCTGGTGAATTGCTAACATCGCCTTGCCGTTCTCCGGGGTAGTGCGATAGCGCTGGTAGTACTCTCTCAGCACAATGACCCGCTCGTTTCGCTCAATGGGCTGAATCCAGAGCCCGGCGAAAGGGTTGGTGTAGCCAGGGTCTACCGAGAGGTGCAGCTCCAAGGACGGGTTGTAATCCAGGCTCATTTCAAGTCTCCAGCTTTCAGGCCCATTTTGGTCATAAATCGTCCAGCCGCCTCTTTCTTGAGCACCGCCTCGGCCTGGTGGGACAATGAATCTGGCGGAAAGATGATCAGGTTCTTCTTCAACACCTGGAACCCGCGGATGGCGACCAGGGTGCTCACCTGGGCCAGTTCGGCCCACTCATCGAAATCGACCCTTACCTGCTCCCAGATCTTCTCCAGGTCGATCTCCTCTCCCAGCCCCGGTGGGGGCGGCAGAACCTTTTTGACCCGGGGCCAGGTGGCAGCCAGGCGGAAGAGGGTCTGGTCCTGGGCCAGCAGAGCCGCTCCCAGGAAGCCTTGGGGATCGTCGGAAGCCCGGTAGGGGAGTAACGCTTCAGCCCATCCCATGGGAGACCTCCTTTGGGGAACCCTCTTCGTCTTGCTGGGCTTCCTCTTCTTTGAGTTGCTCCAGCCCGATCCTGGCCAACTCCATCAATTTCAGAAAAGCCGCGGCGGAGTTCTTGATCTGGCAGCGCTTCTTGATGCGCACGATGAGCTCGAAGAAGGCGTCATAGGTGTTGAGGTTGGCCAGGTACACCACATCCCCGGCAAAGGCCGCAGCCGTCTCTTTCAGAAGCTGGTCCAGATCCAGGAGTTCCTCCGGCAGGAATAGGAAGTTGGTCAGCTTGTAGCGCAGGCGCTGCTCGCTGATGGCCGCAAACTGGATGCCTTCCAGGGCTTTCAAGGTGTCGGAGTCCAGCCCGGCATACATCCGGGCCTGCACGTCCTGGATGCTCTCCCACAGATCCTTCAGGATCACCAGGTCGTCCTGGCCGGCGATGGCGTTGTGGGAAAGCTGTATGGCCAGACGCTCGTCCACGTCTTTTTCGTCTGCGATCACCAGCACCAGGACCTGCTCCACCCCGGCCTGCCGGGCCGCCATGACCCGGTGGTTGCCCGAAAGCACCCGGAGCTTTCCGTCTTTCTCCCGGTAACACAGAGGCAGGGAGGACAGGTTGCCGTCCTTCTTGACGTTCTCCACCAGGTTCTGGAACTGCTCCGCCTTCATGTAGCGGGCATTCTTCTCCAGGAGCCCGAGTTCATCCGGCGCCGCCAGTTCCAGGCGGTAAGGAAACAGGCCCGACAGCTTCTCGTTGAGCAGGCTCAGGGCTTCTCGTATTTCTTCAGCCATAAGGGGATCACCTCTTTTAAATCCAGGATGCCCATCCCGGTTTCGTAGACCAGCTTGGCCGGGTCCCGCCGGGCCAGCTTATATAAGCCCCGGTACTTCATGGACACCGGTTTGTCGGTGAAGACCATGGTGCGACACCTGGAGATTTCCAGCAGGAACTTCTCTTCCAGCAGTTTCCGTACTTCCCTGGTCTGTGTCACCAGAACCAGGAGCTTGGCCAGGCGCCGATAGCGCCCCGAGTTGACCACGAAGTCGGCCAGCAGGTACACGTCGCCCCCACCCTGCATCCGGGAGTAGATCAGGAACCCGAAGACCTTGCCGTCCACCGCGGCCACCATCGGAACCTCGCCGTCTGCCGGGATGCCTACGCCCTTGGAGAGGTACACGTCCCGATAGTAGTTCACCACCCGGTTGCTGGTGGGGATCAGGGTTAGCTGGGACTCTTTGGTGATTACGTCTTCATCTGACAGACGGGTGAAGGGCACGAACTCGGCATGCCGCTGTTGCCTCAAAACTCCCCGGCGTAAGGCCTCCATGTTGGAGTAGACATAGACCGGCTTCATCCGGGCTTTCCGCACCACGGCCACCATGGGCAGGCCCTCCACCACCCGGTCGTCCAGGTAGAGGTAGTCCCGGGTCTTCATCTTCTCCAGGATGGCGGCCTTGCGTTCGGCATCGATCAACCCGTAAGGAGGCCGGTCCCAGTCGAAGATTTCCTCCAGGCGCTTGAACATGCGCTCGTAGCCACCGGCATAGGTGGGAAGAAAAGCAACGGCCACCGCGTCCTGGGGTATCTCATCCAAAAGGTCGAAGATGTCCTGGCTGGTGTAAGCTTCCAGCCGGACCTCCTTTTTGCGTTCCCGGAGCCTGGCAACCGTGGCCTGGTGGAAGCCCTCGAAGTTGTTCAGGTAGTGGGCCCAATGCCGGGCCTTGAAGAGGTTGTTTGCCTTCTCGTATTTCAGGGCCTCCAGGAGCACCATGATGGTCGCGGCTTTGGCTTCCACGTCGCCAAGGGAGGATTCCGCCCATTCGAAAGCCTCTTCCTTGATTCTCAGTTCGAAGTTCTGCCCGGCCAGGTATGCCCCCAGGACCGAGGAGTAAAGGGAAACGTCATTCCCCCAAATCCTGGCCTTGGGAGCATACCGGGAGAGAATCTGCTCCACAGTGAAAGCCCCGGAGCAGCCCACGTAGACCTCCCGGCCATCGAAGGCATGGCCCTGGTTGCCCAGCCAGCGGCGGGTTTCGGCGTTTATGGAGCCAACGAAGCTCATGCTATTTCTTCAACGCCGCTCCCGCCTTCTTCAGGGCGGTCTGGAGCAGCTTCAAGCCTTCCGGGGCAAAGCTGATTTCGATTTCTCCCAGGCCGGCCGCGTCTGCCGCGGTGCCGTCGCCGATGGCCAGGCTGAGATCCACTTGGCCGTCATGGGCAGCCACGTGCAAGCGGGCCGGTTTCAGTTCGGGCGCCTCCACGCCCGGCCGGTTGATGGCCACCTTGCAGCGCATCTCGGCGGCGTATTTTTGATCAGTCATTTCAAGCATCGTCTATCTCCTCTCTTGTATTTCTCGCAGCCATGCAGCATGGCGTTTGAGCTTGGGGTTGAACTCGTCCACCTGGACTCCCACCTCTTTTTGCAGCCAGGCGGCCACCACCCGGCGGTGGCAAAACTCCCCGGGAGCCTCCCAACATAGGAGGATGAGGTTATCTCCACCCAGGTCGCTGAGAACCTGGGCAGCATCCAGCCGGTCCAGGACCTGGGCCTTATAAAGCTTGATGAACTGGGCGTTGTCCGTAAGCTTCACCAGGCTCCAGGGCGGAGCCAGAGGTTTGTATCTCCGCCCCTGCCAGCCCCGGGGAATACCCTGCGAGATGGCCACGGCCTGGGACAGGTGCCCGGCGATCTTGAAGTTGCTGGTAAAAATCATCTCGGTTCCTTAAAACGGCACGTCATCTGCGGAGCCTTCTGCCCGCTTGTTATCCAGCATCACCAGGGAATCCAGGCGGATATCGGCGGAAGTGCGGCTCACCCCGGAGTTGTCCTCCCACTTCCGGTAAACCAGCTTGCCTTCCAAGTAGATGCGGCTCCCCTTGTGCAGGTACTGGCTGCAAATCTCGGCCAGCTTCCCCCAGGCCACGATCCGGTGCCACTGGGTCTCTTCCCGGCGCTCTCCCGAAGTCTTGTCGGTGAACCTCTCGGTGGTGGCCAGGCTGAAGTTGGCCACCGGCTTGCCGCTGGCGGTGTAGCGGACCTCCGGGTCACCTCCCAGGTGGCCGATCAACATCACTCTGTTCAACATCGTTCCTCCATCATGCCAGCCAGCGCACCCTTGGCGTGGCCTCGTAGGATAATCCCAGGACCATGAACCGCAGGGCGGCCAGGGCGTAGTTATAGACGGGCACCGGCCGGTCCCGGTAGGGCTTGTCCGGCTTAAACTCCGGCAGGTGCGCCCGTTGAAACTCTTTGATCAGTTCCCGGCACTGGCAGGACAGCACCAGGCTGCCAGGCCTCTTGGCCCTGGCGTTTTCCAGGCGTTCGGCGATCAGGTTGGCCCCGGCGTTCTCTTCATCGGTGACCGCAACCGCCCACAGGCGTTCCTTCTTCAGCCGGTCGATGAAGCGGGGCTCCGACGGGTCGCAAAAAAACTTCCTGATCCCGAATTCCTTAGCCAGTTCCTGGGCCACCCGGACCATCTCCGGGAGATAGACGCCGCGCTTGTAAAACTCCTGGAGCAGAACCAGGTTGTCAGCAGGCAGAGGCTCATAGCTGCCCACCAGGATGACCGACGGACGTCCCAGCCCCCACTGGACCCCGGCGTAATTTTTCGGATCAACGCTCATAGCTTCCTCAGGCTCAGGTAGTAGTCCAGATTGCACAGCACCCAGCGTCCCGACTGGTCCTTCTTGGCCGGAATCCTCCCCGCCTTGAGCAGCCTCAAAGTAGTCTGCGGGTGTAGCTCCAAGAAGGCGGCGATGCCCTTGATGCCCCGGAAGAACTCCACCTTCAGGGGATGGCTGGCGAGAGCCTCTGCTTCTTTGACGGCGCCGGGATCGATGAAGCTTTCTTCTTCCATTTCACACCCTTCCCCAGGTTTGTTTGAGATACTCCGCCAGCAGCAACCCGGCGGCGATACCATCATCCTTCTGCCGGTTGATTGGCGCTTCGGGCCACAGCCTCCGGGCCATACCCAGCACCAATCTTTTTTTTGCCAGCACCATTTGGGCTTTGGTCATGGCCTGGCCCAAGTGCCCCCCGATCTCCAGGTGGAAATGCGCCTGCCAGGTCCGGGGATGTACGATCTTAACCTCGGGAATCTCCCAGGCCAGGCACAGTCCCTGCCAGACCCCGAAATTCTCCACCAGGGTGGCCAGCCGGAAGGCATGTTGCCTGGTGGTGTCCTGGCGCACCTGGATACGCTCGATGGCCGCGGACTTGATTAACTCCCGATGGGCCAGGATATCCTTCCAGGCCGGCCAGGACCCACAGGCCACAAGCCCACCCCGGCCATCCAGGATGCCCCAGCCCCCGTTCATGCCGGGGTCGATGCCCAGGTAGCAATCTCTCATCGGCCCCGATCCTTCCTGGACTGCCGCAGCAGCAGGCTGATCCTGCCCAGTAGTTCCTGAAGCCAGTCCCAAGCCCCCACGAGCAGGAGAAACGACAATCCTGCCGCTATGACGCCCCAGCCCGCAGCGAAGGCCAGCTTAAAGCTTTCCAACATCGCTCGCCTCCGCATTCCGGGATTTCTTCCCTTCGGTGTCGCACATGAAAGTGTCTCTCCGGGAGCAGGCCACGCCGCCCAGGTAGTAACGGCAGACCGGCCCGCCGGGTGGCTCAAACAACCCCGGCTCCCTGGGCGTCCAGTTCGGGCATTCAACCACTTGCCCAGCCCCCAATGGTAGAGTTCGACCATGGCTTCCCTGATAGTGGCTCATATATATAGCCCTATATATAGGGAGGACCTGAGCCACCCCTAAGTAGTTGATTTTCCTTGGCTCATTTGGCCGTGAGCCAGAAAACCCGTGAGCCACCCGGAATCTTCCGAGATATTCAATACTTGCGTGGCTCATTTGACCGTGAGCCAAAAAATGGCTCATGAGCCAATGAGCCACTTTCGGGTTTGGCTCATTTACCGGTGAACCAGATTTCCCGGCAATTACCGGTTTATCCAATGAAATTGCATACTTTCCCTGGCTCTCGGAGCCATGAGCCAGTTTTCCATTCCTGAGCCACTGTTCCGTTTTCATTGTTTAATCAAGACCTTCCCGCCTTTGAGCACAATCCAGGTGTTCATGGCGTTTTCTACGCCGCGCCTGGCCGTGGACAGGCTGCAACCGGCGCGTTTGCTGATCTCTTCACTCAAGGCCCGTTGGCTCTTGGCCTCGCCGCCCATCTCTTCCAGGGTGGCCACCACCAGGGTGTGGGGCACCAGGACGTCTTCCTGGGTCGGCCAGTGGATGAAGTTCTGGTTCCGGTCCAGCAGGATGGCCGGGCGGTCCGGGCCGTTCCTGATCTTGTCGAACCGCATGAGCCGCAGAATCTGCTTATCCATCCCCTTTTTGTTCATTAGCGCGATCATGGTGTCGGCCCAATCCCTGATACTGGAAGCCCCTCGGTACTGCCAGATATCGCGGGTGCCGTCTTGGGGTTTGCCGTGATGGTGCACCACGATCCAGGCGCAGCCGGTCAGCCGGGACAGATGCGTGAGATTGTCCAGAAGCCCCCGCATGGCCACGTTGTCGTTTTCGTTGGTGCGGTGGTATGAGCTCAAAGGATCGAGGATCGCCACCTCCGCCCGGCTATTTTCCAGGATGGTTTTCAGGTCTTGGAGGCTCTTGCGGTTGGCCAGGTCGATTCTGAAGGCCGGGTCCACCAGCATGACATTGGGAGCTCCCTGGACTTCCAGGCCGACGAGGATGCGGCGCAGCCGGAATTGCACGGAGTGCAGCGGGTTTTCGGACTGCACCATCAAAATCCGGCGGGGGCGGGGAACCTCCAGGCCCCACAACTCGATGCCGTGGCTGAGCCGCACCGCCATCTCCAGGGTCAACAGCGACTTGCCGACCCCGCTTTCCCCGGTGACGATCATGCCGGTGCCCTCGGGGAAAATCCCTTCGCCGATGATCTCCGGGGGTTTTTGCAGGGTCCGGGCGAGCAACTGGGTGGCGGTCAGGACCATGGGGACATCGTCTTTTTTCCCCTTGCGCTCTTCCGCCTTGGCAATGGACTGGAGGGTGCGAACCAGCTCCGCTTCCGCAAGCGGCGGATTGTTATTGGCGTTCCAGGCCCGCAGGATTTCCAGGGCCTCATCGCCACTAATCCCCCGCCCCAGGAGACGGCCGGCCAGCTTGGCCGCGGCATTGTTTCGGCTGCCCTTGGGCAGACCCTGCCAAAGTTCAGCCCAGGGCGAAGCTGATGTAGAAGACGTCGGTTTCGCTTCACCGTGCCGGACCAGGACACCTCTGATGAAACTGAGGGTCGCCTCGGGCAATTCCGCCACTTCGATGCCCGCCGGCCCCGCGTTGGGCAGCCAGCGGTACTTCTTGCCGTTGACGATGCTGTCGGGGATGAGCACGTACTGGCCCGGGCTGGTGCGGATTTCCAGTTTCATCCCGGAGCCGTTAGGCTTGACCGGCTCCAGCCCGTCAGGGCGTCGGTACAACCGGATGATCATGCCCCGCCAGGTCTCCCAGGCCACGGTGGGAGGGAGCTTCCCCTCCCTTTCCAGCTTCACCAGGAACTTTGCGGCCTCCTGGTCATCCGGATCGAGGGCCAGGTACCGGTCAAGCCTCAGGGCCAGATTGCATCCCGAGTACTTTTCCATGGCCTCTTCCAGGGCTTCCAAGGAGGCGTGCGGCCAATCCTTGACGAAAGGCGGCCCTTTCTTGCCTGAGGCTATGGGAATAACCGGGATCAGCATTTATCGGGCCTCATCGGAACCTTCTGATTCGGCAGCTTCTTCCATCCGCGCCTTCCTGTCCCATTCAGCCAGAACCCTGAAAAATCCGGATATATTGGCTATCATTTCCCTGGCATCTTCCCGGGAGAAGGTCTTCCCAGTGCGCTTACTCCAAAAAGCCCGGGTTTCTTCGATAAAATCGTCAGGGTGCTCTTCTTTCACGTAGCCGGTCCCCAAAAGAAAGGCCTCTGAGAGGCGGCCCGGCAAAGGCTCTCCCAGAGGCCACTTAACGTCCAACGGACATTTAAGCCTGATTTATTGGCTGCCGGGCCTTACTCGATTACTCTCTAACGAGTAAGGCGCGACAAAACGTGTCGCGTTCGCGACAAAACGCGTCGCGAAAGAAAAAAAGTGAAAATTATGAAATTAAATGATCCAGATCACCGGAGGGTGGGGTTTGTAGGTGGGGAACAGTCCCAGGGACAGCGCATTTTGCAGGTGGCGCCAGAGGTTTTCGTCATTTTCCTTGATATGCTTGAGGGCGCGGCCGATGGCCTTCGATATGGTCTTCCTGGCCTTCTCATCCGGATCGGCCAGCTTCCGGGGGCGACCGCCGAGACCATAGGCGGCGGCAAGTTCTTTGGTCAGCGCCTCCATCTCACCTTCGAAACGTTCAGCCCTCTCATATTCGTTAAACTCCCGGGCTTCTTCCAGTTCTGCAGCGAGATCGTCGAGCCGCTGCTTATATGCTTTCCTGGCCTGATCATCCAATACCGGCCCGGCATCGCCGAGAGAAGAGACATTAAGGCCATCATTCAGGAATTGCCGCTCCATAGTCGTGGAAGTGTCGCCGTGGCCCGAAGCATTTCCCTCGACTTCAGCGAGTAACCGTTGAGCGTGAAACTCTTCACCCGGATGAGCCAACAAAAAGTGAAGGAATTGGAGGCCCTTGCTGTCTTTGAGCCGCAAGGTGCGGCCATCGTAGGAGATGGTCCAGAACTGGCCGGTCTTCTGGAAGACGTTGCCAGTAAAAGATTCAGTTTTTGATTTTGTGGCGATGACTCTGTTTATTGCTTCGAGGTCCAGAGCCAACTGGTCTTTCCGAATGCTGAGAAGCCGATCGAGCGAAACCAGGGTGGCCTTCGGTAAAAAACCGTTGGACGATTTGCCGGGGGCGAATATCAAAGGAGAGCTGCTCTCTCGGAGGTCTCGGTTATGGCCGAAGATCTCCCCGGCATCCGTCCAGCTAAGCCCTCGGGCGAGAAAGACCTCGGGCGAGCCCCCTGGCAGGTTGGCCCTCCCCAGGAACCAGAGGCGCCGGCGAACAAGTTCTTGGGGAGTCTGATCGAGGCCCAGCAGTTTGGAGATGAGCCTGGATAGCAGAACCGGGTCCACCCCCCAGCGCTTGAGGCGATCAGGGTCAACTCGCACCCGGCCAATATCATCCCGCTGGTTGCAGATGATGAAAGGAGCCGTGGATAGAGGTGTTTCTGCCGGGGGAACCTCCACCGGCATGAAGCAGCCTTCTTCACAGCCGTCGCATACCACCTGTTGGGCCGGCGTGCCAGGGGAGAGCAGCCGTTGCCAGACGAAGAAATCCAGCGTCCCCTCCGGCCACCCGGCCACCTCATCGGCGGTAAAGGCGTTCGACCCCGCTGTCATCATCTCCGTCCGGAGCAGAATGTGGCCCAGGAGATCGTTTAATATCATTGCAGTCTGAATTCCTGGTCCACGGCTTCAACCGGCTCCAGGCCAGAGTCGACCATCATCTTCCTGATCACGAGGTCCCGCCCGTCCTGCTTAAGCGAGCAGGAGTTCGGATAGGACACCTGAAACGTGCGGGTAGCCCGCCGCCGGCTGCCGTTATGATTGAATACCACCTGGATGGCCGCTTGGGTGACGTTGACCAGTGAGAGGGGAATCTTTTGGCATTGATGGCACGCCGGGGCTCCGTCCAGCCGGACCACCTCTTCCAGGAGATTATAAACCGCATCCGGGTTTTGAGAGGCGTCTGCCTCCAGAGTGACCCGCTTCATGGCGCCGCCCAGGGTCGACAGGCGCAGTTTCTTGATAACCACCCCGACTATGCCCGAATCAGGATCGTAAATGAACGAGAAATCCCGGCGTTTCAAGCCGTCCAGGTCGTAGACCTTTTGACCCTTTCCCTCAGGTGGAATTTTCGTCTTGAGAATGGCCCGGGAGAAGATCACCTGGAGGTCCCTCACCGTTTTGATGCCGCCATGGAAGAAGATATTCAGGGTTCCTTCGGCCTGGCAATAGACAAAGATCACCTCGAAAGCAGGTTTGCAGGCCCGGCGCTCCAAGGCGCCCTGGTTCCATTCCAGACTGATCCGGGAATAATCCTCGGGGTAGGCCAGGAAGAAATCCAGGTCATTCAAATGATAATGATCGATGATGCAGTCGTGACCGCGGCCCTCGTTCTCCCGGAAATAGTAGCTCAGGGCCTCGGCAAATCTTCTGAGGCTCGCCTCGTCCTTCTGGACCGGCACCCTGGGAAGGCAGTTCCGTTTACGCCAATACCGGGTGGGGAGATTATCGGCGTTCACGAACAGGAGGGCTGTCGCAAAAACGGCCGGCCTCTCGAAGAAGGTCCAGAAAGCCTTGTCATAAAAGCCGTCCATCCCGGCGAAGACCGGGGCCAGGTCTTCTCCCTGGTCCCTGGCGACATCCATGATGGCCTGGATGCCGGTTTCGCCGGCCAGGGCGTCGATATTCCGGAAATCGCTTTCCACCATCTTGTGGGTTTTGCTGGGGAGTTTGGCTAACGCTTCAAAAATGGGGGAGATATTGGTCTCAAAAAGACCGGCAACATAGGGTTCCGTCAGGATTCCTTTTTCCTGGCAATAGCGGGCAAGCAGGGCGTTCGGCGCCTGCCGCAAAAAGTTTTTAAGGGAGTAATGCCGGGCCATTTTCCAAAAATTTCTCCTCGTCTTAAAGTTACCTTGTCAATCTGAGCGGAAAGTCTGGCCAAAAAATCCTTCCAGATTGCCAGATATACATGATTAAATGCTTATCAAATGAATAGTATATAAAGGACGATTTTAGCTGTCAATAGCTTCAAAAAGCTCCATTTCTCAACAAGTTATATGGATGAGGCTTGTATACAGAGTTTTCTCTGACGACTTTTTAGCCGTGCCCCGGAACAGCATCTGCAAGGGATAAAAAAGCAAGATTCTAACCCCCATATCTGGTTTGAGAATTTTTTACATTCCCTGAAAATTTTAGGTATCTCGACTTTTTTTATTCATCAGGAGTTGACTCCGTACTATGGTACGTAACTTATATTAAAAGCTGAGGATAACGATGAAAGAGTTAACCATTGGCACATTAGCCAAGACTGCGGGAGTTAATGTCGAGACCATCCGCTTTTATGAGCGCAAAGGGCTTCTCCTCAAACCGCCCAAGCCCGAAGAAGGTTATCGAAGATACCCCCTCCAAGCCGTCCAACAAGTGCACTTTATCAAAGGTGCTCAAAGGCTAGGGTTTTCCTTAAAGGAAATTAGCGAGTTGCTTTCCCTTGGCCTCGAAGGAGCGGTCTCCTGCACGGAAATGCGGGAATTGGCGAATCGGAAGATCGAAGAAATCGATCAAAAGATCATCGCATTGGAAATCATGAAAACCACCCTGGCGGAGTTGGCCGAGGAATGTCCGGGGGCCGGAGATCTTTCTCTATGTCCCATCTGGGAGCGCATGGCGAACATTAAGGAAAGAAAGGAGGTGAGTTATATGGCGAAACGGAAAGTTGAGGTTTTCACCGCGGGCTGCCCGGTCTGCACCGACTTGGTGGATTTGGTCAAAGCCACCGCCTGCCCGGATTGCGAAGTGACCGTTTATAATCTAAACCAGGGTCAGGGAGCGGATGAGGCCAAAAGGTATGGTGTTACGGCGGTCCCGGCAGTGGTGGTGGAAGGCAAGCTGCTGGATTGCTGCAAGCGCACCCATCCAACGGAGCATGACCTGAAGGCCGCAGGTATCGGACAGCCCCTGAAATAGGGAAGATCGTTTGATAGTTGGAAGAAGGGAAAAATTTAAACCCTTCCCCAAATCGGTCCACTGAAAGTTGGCTCGGGAACCTCCGATCCCTAATTAATGGCACCGCAAGGGATTCCCTACATTATCTTGATGGAACAAGATGGAGGTGCCTATGACACAGGCAATAGACTTCGCAATAACAGGGGAACATAAGCTTCATTGCTCAGGGTGCGAACTGCGGGTCGCCCTTACGCTGCGGCGGGTTTCCGGTATCCAGGATGTGAAGGCAAATGCTCAAACGCAGCATATTGCCGTAATCATTGATCCCACCCAGATCGCAACGGAGCAGGTGCAAGAAAAACTGGCGAAGATGGGCTATGAGGTCTCATCCGTAGAAACGACGCAAGGCCCTCAGGCCGGCGAAGTTGCAGAAGAAATTACCCCGCCAGCCGGGATCGTTCGGGGCAATGGCTTGACAAAGCTGCAAATGAGGCTCGGCGGCATGCACTGCTCGCTGTGTGTGGAATCAATTCGCAAAACCCTAATGCGGCTTGAAGGAGTTCAGGAAGTCCAGGTGAGCATCGCCCATCATGAGACGCTGGTAACATATGACCCCCAGCGGGTGAACCCTGAAGCCATTGAGCAAGCCTTGGAAGACATCGGCTATTCGGTTTACGCACCGGATGAGGCGGAAATATTCGCCCAGGAAGAGCATGAACTGCGGGTAGCGCTGCGGAGAGCAATGATAGCCGGGGCGCTCCTTATTGTTGAGTCGCCGCTGATGCTCGCCAAGTATATTTGGGGACCTACCCTGCTCAGAACACTTGCTTGTGGAGCGTTGGCGCTGTTTACGGTGTTAGGACCGGCTCGCTTTATTATCGTGCGCAACGGTTGGCAATCGATCCGTCGCGGCATCCTCAATCAGGACGTGCTTGTGTCAGCCTCCGCCCTTGGAGGTCTGATCGGAGGGATAGTAGGTCTATTGCTTCCCGAAGTGCCGGCAGGTGAGTTTTTTGCAGCAACCGTCTTTGTGCTCTCATTTCACCTTATCGGTGGCTATAGTTCGGTACTGGTGCATGTGCGCGCTTCTCAGTCAGTGCGTCGGCTGCTGGCCCTGGAGCCGCCCACAGCATGTCGTGTTGAGGCAAACGGAAATGAGGTTGAAGTGCCGCTTGACCGCGTTGCTGTCGGTGACATGGTTCGTGTACGACCGGGTGAGCGCATCGCGGTGGATGGCGTGGTTGTAGAAGGTAATTCGGCTGTTGATGAGAGCATGTTGTCAGGCGAACCAATCCCGCAGGACAAGCTTCCAGGAGATAGGGTCATCGGCGGGTCCCTCAACCAGACAGGCGGGCTGATCGTGCAAGTCACGGCGGTGGGGAAAGACACTTTCCTGCGAAATGTCGCCCGTCAGGTGGCGGAAGCACGGGCAATGAAGCCGGGAATTTTGCGGCTTGTTGATCGGGTGCTTCTTATCTATGTACCGGCAGTGTTTGCGGCAAGTGGCGCAGGATTTCTCTTCTGGACACTTGCCCCGTGGGTCTTTTCAGGGACCCCCGATTTGTTGCGAGCGGGTTTCGCGGCCTTAACCGTGCTGATTATGGGCTATCCCTGTGCGCTGGGAATGGCAACGCCGCTAGCAATTGTCCGGGGAAGCGGCGAAGCGGCGGAACGGGGCATCCTGATGCGCTCCGGCGAGGCATTCCAGATATTCAAGAACGTCAACACTCTTGTCTTTGACAAAACCGGCACTCTGACCATGGGTAGGCCGACTCTTGTTGACTGTCTGGCGCTGAATGGTCAGCCACAAGAAGTGTTGCGCCTTGCAGCCAGTGCCGAAAGCCTCTCGGAGCATCCTCTGGCAAAAGCCGTGGTTAACGCCGCCCGAGAACAGGGCATTTCCTTAGTGACACCCGCGAACTTCGGTGCTCGACCAGGGCGCGGCGTGCTCGCAACTGTTGAAGGTCATCAGGTAGTTGTTGGGACATCCCGTTTTCTGAGCGAGGAAAACATTGACGCTGCCGTTCTCGGTCCGGCGATCGAGCGTTCACAAGCTCAAGGGCAAACAACGGTGCCGGTGGCAGTTGATGGCAAGGCCATCGGGCTTCTCGCGCTTTCCGATCAACTTAAAGGCGGTGCCAAGGAGACTGTCGCTCAACTTCAACGAATGGGTCTGGATGTCCTGCTCATTACCGGGGACAACAAACAATCGGCACAAACCGTTGCCGATTGGGTGGGAATCAAGCGGGTGCTGGCCGAAGTGCTTCCCGGAGATAAGGCGGATGAAATTCGGCGTCTCCAAGCACAAGGCGCACGGGTGGCAATGGTGGGCGATGGCATCAATGACGCACCGGCCCTTATGCAGTCCGATGTGGGAATTGCCATCGGTGCCGGCTCTGACATTGCTATTGATGCGGCTGATGTCGTAATTGTAAACGAGCGTCTGGAAACCCTGGTTGAGGCCCGCGAATTGGCCCGGCGGAGCTACCGATTGACCGCAACAAACGTGGGGTTTGCCCTCAGCTTCAACGGCATTGGGGTCCTGGCGGCTGTCAGCGGCATGGTTCATCCCCTGTGGGGGATGCTGGCGATGGCTGCCAGCATTACCGTGGTGCTCTGCAATTCCTTCGCGGGCCGCCTTCTTCCCAAAAAGATGTCGTATGCCAGGCAAGGATGAGGTTTGAGGAAGAATTAATCGGAATCAAGGAGACAATCTTGCCACGTCATTTCTGGAAGTCCTACTGTTTTTGGATAATCCCGCTGTTGCTGGTGCTGGGCATGAATTTCCCGGCCCGGTCCCAGGGTTCGCCGCCCGCTAAAGTCCGCCCGGCACTTTACGAATTCGGAAGGGGCCATTGCAACTCGTGCAAGGAGATGGAAAAGGTCCTGGCGGAATTAAAAACGAGCCACGGCGACCAGGTAGAATTCCGCCTAGTCCATGTTGAAAAGGAAGCAGCACTTTTCAAGCAATACAAGGTTATCCTCATCCCCACCCAGGTCTTTTTGGACTCATCCGGGAAAGAGGTAGACCGGCATATCGGTCCCTTGACCAAGGAAGAGGTTTTGCAAAAGCTGCGCGAATTGAAATTCATCAATAACTGAGGAATTGATCATGGGATGGAGTGAATCTCTGGGCCAGGTCATGCAGAGCAGCCCTGTTCTGGCTTATGGGGCCGCTTACTTGGGCGGGGTTATCGCCGCTGTCAGTCCTTGTATCCTGGCCAGCATCCCTGTGATCATCGGCTTCGTCGGAGGTTATGCCGAGGGCAATAATAGGAGGGCATTTTTCTACTCGCTGACCTTTGTGGCAGGCATGGCCGTTGTCATGTCCGTCCTGGGAGCGGTAGCTGCCGTGATGGGCACCGTGTTCGGCCATGTGGGTATCTACTGGTATCTTCTGGTGGCAGTGATCCTCATTGTAATGGGATTGCAGATGGCCGGGGTCATCAACCTGAAGCTGGGAGGGAATGCCCAAAGGTTCTTGCCCCAGCGCGCCGGCCTTATGGGGGCCTTGATCCTGGGCATGCTCTTCGGCCCGGCGCTCTCGCCCTGCGCTTCTCCGGTCCTGGTGGTGATCCTTACTCTTGCTGCGATTCAGGGAGAGGTAGCCTACGGCAGCACCCTGCTTTTCGCTTACGCCTTGGGAAAGGGAACGTTGATATTGGTGATCGGGACTTTCACCGGCTTCGTAGAGAGTTACTTTCTATCCAAAAGCGCCAAGGTAGGGACGATTCTACGGCAGATATCGGGGGGCCTCATTTTTGCTGCTGGCTGCTATATCTTTTACCAGGGAATTAGCAATTGGTGATTGCCTGTAGAAGATACGATTAAATTGGAAAAATTCTTGGGAGTGACAAAATGAACGGAATGAACCAAAATCTGTTTCCGTACTTCGCGAAACTCTTGCTTTTGTATTTTTCATCGTTTGTCCCAGGATGGCCGCCATGACGAATATCCTAACCAAATATTCCCACTTATCGATTTACTGGGTCGTAACCTGGGGTACTATAGTAAGCCTGCCTTTCCTCGTCCTGACCGCCTGGGCGATCCGCCAATGGGGGCTGATGGCAGGATTGGCCATTGCCGTTGTCACCGACCTTCTGGCGGTTGCCATTCTGAAACCCATACATGTCAAGGCCGCAGTGGAAACTTTGATTGTTGCGCTGTTTGTCATAACCGGTGCCAGATTGGCTTCCTGGATCACGGCAAAATTTTTTAGTCCCAGGCTTGGATGCCTATCTGCGTCGCATTACCCTTTTGGGTCAGCCGCGACTGAAGGATGAATTATCTGAAATCATTTTAATAAAAAGCCATTGAAGCAATGTACAGAGGCAGGGGTTAGGACCCCTGCCCCAAAATCTTCATGGCCGGATGCCGCCGCAATCCCAATTTACTTTTTCTTCTTCTCCTGGGGCTGCTGTTGCGGCTGGGGCGACGTCCCCATCATTGAGCCCATTTGCTGCATCATGGTCTGGCACATCTTCATCATGCCCTGCATCTGGTTCATCATTCCTTCCATCTGGGTTACCATGCCTTGCATCTCCTTCATGGCTTCCGGGGTCATTTTGCCCTGAGCCATGAGTTGCTGCATCTGCTGCATCGTCTGCTGCATCTGCTGCATCAATTTAGGCATCATCATGGGAGGCATCATTCCCGGCCCCATCATGGGATGCTCTGGAGATGGGGCGGCTGGCTTTTCCTGGGCAATAGCCGTTCCCGCGGCAATGACCAGGATCATAGCCAGAATCGCTATGGTTTCTTTTCTCATGGTCTTCTCCTTGTTCTGAGGTTTTTTTGGGGCGCAGTAGCCCCGGTTACCTTCATTCTATCAAGACCAGGGCAAAGTAGTTCCAACGGCCAAAGGTTTCTTTGCGAGTGTCGATGTCGAAGCCGTTGTGCCGGGCGGTCTTGAAGACATCGATACCGCAGGCCTCCATCATGGGCCTGATCCTGAGTTTGGTTAGCGCTCCTGTCGGCAGCCCAGCCTGGGCTTCTGTCGCTTCAGTGGGTCAGGTGCCGCCAGGGCTGGGAGTCGGTTTAACCTCTTCGACCTTCAAAGGCTCACCCGGAGCCTCTGCCTGCTTGGAGGGTCAGCCACCCCCGGGGCTTGGCTCGGTCGGTTTGACCTCCTCTACCCTTACAGGCTCCGCCGGAGCCTGGGTCTCCCCCGTGGGTCAGCCGCCTCCGGGAGCAGGATCGGCACACGGCCCCTGGGGCGCGCAACCAACACCGCCGCTCGGCACCAGGGCCGTGAGAGCAAAGGCCTTGTAATAGCCCCGGTGATAGGCTTCGCCCTCTAATTTAACCGCCGCTTCGGTGAGGGTCTGCCCGTTGGGGCCGTTGAGCATGATGGCCTTGGTATATTCCCGCAGCACCTTTTTCGTGCTTTCCGCATCCGGAGCGACTGGCGGCTGAAACGGGTCCTTGGCGAAAAGGGGGCAGCCGTAGAGACACTTCCACCGCACCCATTCGCCGACCACCACCGTTTCCGTGTCGATGATTTTGGCTTTCTCGGCCCCCAACTCCAAGGCCCGTTTCAGCAGGTGATCCATCGCTTCCTCCATCGCCGCAGCCGGCTTCTTTCGCCCACGCACCGTTGCCGTTAAGGGCTTGATGGCCCGAACCAATACTCCCTTGGTGACCGGAGAGCTATTGAACCCGGTTTCGGTAACCAATTCCGCATCTTCGAATCCTGCCTGCGTTAAGAGTTCCAGGAAAACCTTTCCCGGTATGGCTCCGCCCTCTCACCTGGCCCAATTCTCTACTCTGGCCTTGGTCTCTTTCGGTAATTCACCGGCCAATACCTGGTCGGCGAGCATGAACCGCCCGCCGGGTTTCAAGACCCGCATAACCTCTTCCAAAGCCTTGACCTTATCTACTACCAGGTTAAAGACCCCGTTGGAGATCACCACGTCGAAGCTGGCATCAGGGAAGGGCAACTCTTCCGCCGAGCCTTCCGCAAATTCGACGTTCTCAGCCCCCACCAACCCGGCGTTCTTCTTGGCCCGGTCCAGCATCTCAGGAACCAAGTCGATCCCCCTTACCAAGCCCCTCGGCCCCACCATCCTGGTGGCGATGAGGGAATCGACCCCGGCGCCGCAGCCGATGTCTAGGACGGCTTCACCCGGACGGATCAGCCCCACCGTGAAAGGATTGCCCACCCCGCAATAGGCGGCGGCCACGGACTCCGGCAGGTCTTGGATGATCTGAGGGTCGTAGTGAAGGGCCTCCAGACCGGCTCGTCCAGTGGGATAGCGGAACAGCCCTTCAGGACTGACCGCGACCTTGACATACTTTCCTCTGATGCTTTCCTCAATCCGCTTCTGATCTTGCGGGGTCAGTTCGGCGTCCATGAGCGCACCTTAACTGAGAATTTCTTTTTTCATCCGGTCGAATTCTTCCTGAGTGATTTCGCCCTTGACGTAGCGTTTTTTGAGAATTTCCAAGGCCGATTCCGGGGAGCGCTCCCGGTCATAATACCGGTTCGGTCCATGCCAGGGGGCACAAAACCCCCCTCGCCCGAAGATGAGATAAATCGCCACAATTAACACTATCAGCATGATAATGGGCATGATGGTGGGCATGACCCACATCGGCCCCCACCAGGGCCAGGAATATTCCGGTCCCATAGCAACCTCCATAGGGAGAGCGACTGTCTCCCCTATAACGATATCCCGGTAATCTTAAGCTTGCCCTCCCTGACCAGCTTGCCGATCAAGAAGTGGACGCTTTCTTCAGAGAGCTTGAGTTGGGCAGCCAGGTCAGCCGGGAGGCAGCTTCCTTTTTCATTAAGAAATTCAATGATCTCGCTTTCCAAGGCCTTGAGCCACTCATCAAACAAACCTCGCAATTCCGGGGAGGCGAATCCTGCCAGTCTGCCGACCTCGATGACCGTACCGGTCATCTGTTCGCACATCTGCATTCACCTTTCCACCATGGGCAGCATGGCGCCGCCTTGCCCCTCCATCATTTTTTTCATCATCTCCATGCCCATGCCCGGGCCGCAACCTTTCTCTTCCATGGTAAACCTCCGCTTACTTTATTGGTAATCATCGAGATTCAACAGCGCTCTCCTGGCCCTGAGCTTCTTGTAAATAATCGGTATGAGACCAACCAGAACTACCAAAATAATCCCCAAGACCACCCCCCAAGTGATCTTTCCCTGGAGCAGGTCCAGGAGGTTCGCCGAGAAGTAGATAATGGCGATGGTCATGGGAAGCATGAAGATGAAAGTGGCGACCACATAGGCAGATAGGGAAATCCGGGTTAGACCGAAGGCATAATTGAGCAGGTTAAAGGGAAAGACCGGGATAAGACGGGTGAAGGCCACGATTTTCCAGCCATGCTGCCCCACCTTTTCGTCCAGGGCAACCATCCTGGTGCCGGAGAGCTTGGCGGCCACCCAATCACGGGCCAGGTAGCGGGCCACCAAAAAGGCCAGGGTAGCCCCGGCGGTGGCAGCAAAGATGGTATAAACCACCCCCCAAAAAGGCCCAAAAAGGACGCCCCCGGCCAAGCCGATGGGCAGACCGGGAAGAAACAGGGGCGGAGCCGCCAGCCAGATGAGCATATAGATTATGGGTCCCCACAAGCCATAGGCGGCGATCAACTCCCTCAGGCGCTCTTTTTCCAAATATTGATCCAGGTGAAAATAGCGCACCATAAAGATGATCCCGACCAACAGCAGGAGAAAAACCAGGGGCCGGACCAGGGATGGTTTTGCAGGCTTGGAAGAATTATTCTGCATTGTCTTTTCCTATAATTCTGCCTATAAGATTCGATCTCAGGTCATCCACTTCCGCATGAAGCGCATGGGCGGGCAGACAAAGTTGGCCTCTTCTTTCAGCTCTTCTTTGGGGGAGACCCCGCAGAGGGAAACCAGCAGGTCCATCAGCACTGGATCAGAAACGCTGTAATAGACAAAAGGTCCCCGTCGTTCCGTATTTAAGAGGCCGCTCTCCCTCAAGGGCCTTAGGTGAAAAGAGACCAGGGTTTGGGAGAGGGAAGTGGCCTCGATAATCTCCGAGACAGATTTTTTCTCTTTGCCGATAGCAAAGATAATCCTTAGCCGGTTGGCATCGCTCAGCAGCTTGAACAGCCGGGCAAGAGAATCCAAAATCTTTTCATCCATCGTCACTTGAGTATTCCCTTATATGAGTTAATACTCATATTATGTTCCAAAGTCAACCCCTTTGGGATGCGACAAGAAAAAAATTGTCGCCGTGACCTTTGACCCTGGACAGGATGGCTGGCCTTAAAATGAACGGTAAAACCGTTCAAATGTGCGGCAAGACCAAACAATCCGGATTGTTGGGGTGAATAGGTTATTCTGATAATTGCAGCGCTTCTTGGGCTTCGGGGGGCAAAGGGACAATAACGAAATAAGATTGAGGATAAAGGTAATCTTCGCCCGATTCATCGATTACCCGGATGTACCCCTCCTTTTCGGCTTCCTCATCGGAAAGCGCCTGGTAAATCTTACGTTTCTCCAAGTCATCACAATCTTCATTCTTAATGCAAAGGGCAAATCTATGATTCTGCATAGGCCAGTGCCTCCAAGATATCCTCTCGCTCCAGGTACGGATAATCGGCAAGCACTTCGTCAATCGTTTTACCGGAGGCTGTTAAGCCCACGACGGTCTCTACCGTCACCCTCATTCCCCTAATGCAAGGTTTACCTCCCATGACCTCGGGGTTAAAGGTTATGCGAGTCAGATTATGCACTTTTGCCTCCTTTGCCAACGGCCACTGCCTATGCTATATCAACAAAAATTTCCTTTTGGAATATCCTCGAAAGAAGGAATATTTCCTTGCCAGACATCATCAATTCGTTGCGAAATGAGTCCAGGAAGGGGAGCCAGTAATAAAAAACCCCCTGGATAATTAAAGGGGTTTTTTATTGCTGCGTCGTTGCCGGAACCCTCCAGGTTATTTGGCTAATTGCAGAGCCTCTTGCGCTTTGCGGGGCAACTCCACCACAATGAAATAGGACGGGTTTGCCGGCTTGAGCCAATGAAGAGAAGAAGCTTAAACATTTTCTCCCAGGGATGCAGGCAACAAGTGCACAAAGGGTCCAGGTAGGGGGCACGGACATAAAACCCCTTGATAATTCAAAGGGTTTTTATTAAGCTGTTAAATCTCAAAACTTGGGGTTATAGTCCCCTCCGGATTGGCCGGGGCGGATCAGGTGCTGGGCTCAGACATCGTCCTCAACGGCAGGCTGAAATTATCTTTCAAGGCGTCTTTAATTTGATTTTAAAGATTGTAATCCCGGAACAAGAATCAGCTTGCCTGTGGAGGTGTTTATGCGGAAAAACTTTTTCTGGGTCTTAAGTCTCCTCTCTCTGTTCTGCCTTGTGGGGTTAACCGCCTGCAGCCAAGAGGCCAAGGACCCGTTGACCCCGGCGGAACGGGCCCGGGTGGAGCAGAAAGGCGTCCTGAAGATCGGCGCTTTCCCGGACTATCCGCCTTTTGGCTTTCTGGACGAGGCCAAGCAGCCGGTGGGGATGTCCATTGACTACTGGAATCTGTTGGCCCAAAAATTAAACCTCAAGGTAAAATTTTGCCCGACCTCTTTTGATAAGCAGCTCAAAGGGCTGGAAAGCGGCGACTTCGACTCCCTGGCTGGCATCTTCCCCTTAATGGAGCGCCAGAAAAGCTTCGATTTTACTAAGAGTTTCTATACCCTCAACACCAATCTTTTTGTTGCCCCCGGGCTAAACAATATTTCCTCGCTCCAGAGCCTGCCGTCAGTGCCGGTGGGGGTGGTGGAGGGGGATTCCAGCCAGGAGGTGGCGAAACAGGCCAAGCGGGAGATGAAGGTCTTCCCCGGCTACCTGGAAACGGTGATGGCCCTGGCCAACGGGCAAGTCAAGGCCATCATCCTGGACGACCCGGTGGTGGCCTACTATATCAAGGTCAAGGGCCTGGCAGGCAAGATCCGGAAGGTTCCCGATCCTGTGGCCCAAGGCTGGATGACCCTGCCGGTAAAAAAGGGTAACCTCCAGCTTCTAGAGATTCTAAATAAGGGCATATCCCAGGTATCCCCCCAGGAATGGCAGAAGATTGAGCGGAAGTGGGTGGAGCCCTCCAAGTAACCGGAGGCTTTGGGGCCATGAAAAAAAACCCCTTGCTCAGGCAAGGGGTTTTTCTTTGGGAGAAAAAAGCAGCCGGGCTCCCTTATTCCAACGCCGCTTACCTGCAAAGAAACAGTGGCTAGATGCAGGTTTCGTCCCTGTTTTCCCGGCAGGACCGGCCGGTTTTGCCCGGTTTCCCGGTTATGCCCCCAGGAGGCAACCGAATATAGTATTTGCAAACTAATTTTTATTTCATATAACCAAGCGTCAAGTTTTTTCCCCCGGGACTTTAAAATCCTTCCAGCCGTGCCGATATTAATAGCATAGGGGCGCGGGTCTCCGATTACCGCCTGAAAGGAGGCGCCGGCAGCCATGGCTCCCAACAGCCCAAAAAAAGTCTCAGTTTATCATGAGGTTGAACAAGAAGGCCTCTCCTTGTCCAGCCGTGTGAAATTTCATTGCCATGAGGATCTGTCCTGCTTCAATCAGTGCTGCCGCCGCACCCCGACCATTATTCTCAGCCCTTATGACATCTTGCGCCTGAAGCAGTGCCTGGGTCTCAAATCCGGGGAGTTTCTACGGCGCTACACCCTGCGGGAAATCGAAGAGTGGTCCAATCTGCCCCTGGTCTTCATCGATCCTTACGGCGCCAAAGACGGGGGCTGTCCTTTCATCGGCCCCCACGGCTGCCAGGTGTATGACCATCGTCCCGCCGCCTGCCGTCTCTTCCCCATCACCATGGGCAGCCGCCTGACGGAAAACGGGGTGGTGGACTATTATTTTTGCCGCCAACTGGATTATTGCCAGGGATTTGCCACCGATATCGAGTGGACCCTGGAGTCCTGGATGGCCAACCAGGGATTTAAAGAGTATGCCGAGGGACGCAAGGATTGGCTGGAAATCATGTTAAGAAAAGGAGTCCAGGGTCCCGCCGGGGTCGATGCCCCCCTGCAAGACCTCTTCGCCACCATCGCCTATGACCAGGACACCTTGCGCACCCTCCTGGATCAGCCCGGTTTTCGCAAGGCTTGCGGCCTCAAGGGCAAGGCCCTGGATTACCTGACCTTGGATGACCTGGCCCTCCTCAAGTTGTCCTATAAGTGCCTGCGGGCCCTCGTGTTGGGCTAAGAGCCCTTAGAGAGAAGCCAGGAATTTGCAGCCCCTTGATATTTCAAGGGGCTGCTTCATTTCTGAGAGAAAAACTTTAAATTAGCAAGATAACCGAGGAGGGAGAAGAAATACCCCTGGATATCGTGGAGAAGTGAAGCCTAGAGTTCCACTTTAAGGAAAATAGTCACCCGGGTGCCCTTTTGCGGCTCGCTGTCGATGGCGATTTCCCCCTGGTGGGCCTCGATGATCTTCTGGGAAATGGCCAGGCCCAGGCCGCTGCCCTTGGGTTTGGAAGAGAAGAAGGGTTGAAAGATCTTTTCCCGGATTTCCGGGGTCATGCCCACGCCGGTATCGCCTATTTCCACGAACACCCGTTCACCCCGGCGGCCGGTGGCAATGGCCAGGGTGCCGCCCCCTTCCATGGCCTCGATGCCGTTTTTAGCAATGTTCAACAGCACCTGGCGCAGGTGGGCGGGGTCAAAGGGCACCTGGGGGAGGCCCGGGTCCAGTTGCAGGGAGAGGTCGATGTTGTTTTCCTGCATGCTGGGCTCCAGGCGGCTGCAGGTTTCCTGAATCAAGGCGTTAAGATCACCGGGAATCTTCTGGGGTTCGGAAAATTTGGCATAGCTGCCCACTTCCTGGAGAAATTCTTCCAGGCGGCGGACTTCGTCGACGATGATCCGGAGTTTCCCCTGGGTCTTTGCCGGGTCTGACGCCGGATCTTTCAGAACCTGGCGGGCGAAGCCGCCGATGAGCATTAGGGGATTTTTGATCTCATGGCTGATATGGGCCGCCATCTTGCCCAGGATGGCCAGACGCTCGCTCCGCAGGAGCTCCTCCTCCATGTGTTTGCGTTCCCGCAGGTCTTTGAAATGGCCGATCATGCCGATTTCCCGGTCTTTTTCGTAGAGCAGCCGGGCGGAGAGCCAGACCGGCACCAGGGCGCCGTCCTTATGGCGCATCAGCGTTTCATAGTTCTCCAGGATGCCCGGGCCGCCGTCGCCGTGACCGTGGATCTTCGAATCGATTTCCTGGAACTGGCCCGGGGCATAGAGTTCCCGGATATTCATCTTGCCCAGGACCTCCGTGGGCTCATAACCGACGATTTTAGCCGCGGTTTCATTCAGAGTGCGCACCACGCCTTCCCGGTCGTTGCCGACGATGCCGTCCATGCAGGTGTGAATCAACAGCTTCTGAAAATAGATGCCGCGCTCCACCTGGGCGGTCAAAGCCTCCTCTTCCCGCTGGCGCTTGATCTGCCACCACATGCCGTTCATCAATAAAGTCAGTTGCCGGATATCGGCTTCATCATAATCCTCTTCTTTATTGCCCACGCCGGCCACGGCCACAATATGGTCGCCGTCAAAGACCGGGATATTCAGGTGGCGCCGGATTTCCACATGGCCGGCGGGATAGCCCTTCTTATAGGGATTGGGCGCGGCATAATCATTGGTAATGATGGGCCGCCGCTGCCGCACGGCTTCACCCCAGAGGCCGGTGGTCTCCAGGGGGTAGATCAAAGGTTTATCACTAACGGCGCATTCCCCCATGGCCGTCTTGGACCAGGCCTGCATGGTGAGAACGGTCTCCTCCTCATTCATGAAAGCCAGGTAGCCTATTTTGCTTTTGGTCAGCCGGACCGCTTCTTCCAGGGCGAAATCGGTAATCTCCTGGAGCGTGGCCCTGGTCATCCGGCTGAGCTGCCAGACCGCTTCCAGTCGGGATTCGTCCAGACGCAGGGCTTCCTCGATGTTGGCCGTGCGCACGGCCAACCCCAGCTGCCCTGCCAGAGATTGAAAGAACTCCACGTGTTCCCTGGTAAAAAAGCCTTTCTGGCTGCTGGCCGCGGTCAACACCCCCAGGGTCAGGGTCTCCGTGGTGATGGGCGCCAACACCAGAGAACCCAAAACTTCCTCTTCCAGAAGACCCCGGAGGCGATCCGCCACTGTCGCCGAATCCGGCACGGATATTACCTGAGGTGGCCCAAGACATTGCCCCAAAAGGGAATCGGGCTCGGGCTTTATCACCTGCTCCCGAACTTCCGGCGGCAGCCCCCGTGAACCTTTTACGTGCAGAAAGCCATCTTCATCCAACAACCGCACGGTACATATACCCACGCCCAGCTTTTCCTGCAGCACCCCCAGCACGCCTTCCAGGAGATCGGGAATATACAGAGACGAAGCCAGCCGATGGGCGGCTTCAAAAAGCACCGAGAGTTCCGCCACCCGCCGTTTCAGTTGTTGCTCGCTTTCCTCCAGAGAACTGGAAATGTGGCCGAAAAGGTCGAAGACGTCTTCCATCCGGGAGCCCAGGGAGGAGAGGTAGCCCTCGACGATCACCCGGGCCGCGGCCGGGCCGATGGACGCGGCTATGGTGCGTTCTATGAAGCCTGCCAGCCGCAGCTTTTCCCGGTCCCCCCACTCGGCTTCGGGAAGGGCCACCTCCCTCAGGAAGGCGTGGCGCGCCTGCGCGGCCTTGCGGGGGCCGATGAGCTTCTCCATGAAGTGGGTTAAGTGGTCCAGGGTGGGGAAATAGGTATAGCGTTTCTCTAAAGGCATCTCCTTGGGGGCAAAGACCCCCACAAACCTCTGGGCCTGCTCCTCTTCCACCGGGCTGGAAACCGTGACCAAGGAAACGGACACAAAAGCGCCGACATTGAAGAGCATGGACCAAAAGAAGGCATGGGACAGCTTATCCAGCCCGGTCAGGCCCAAAAAGGCAGTGGGCCGGAACAGGCCCAGCCCGAAGGGGCCCGCGGTCAAAAGACTCCGGGAGAACCAGCCCGCCTCCACCAGATAGGGCAGCACCAGGGTATAGGAACAGATCAGAAAACCTGCCGCCAGACCCGCAATCGCCCCCCAACGGGTAGCCTCCCGCCAGTATAGGGCCCCCACCATGGCCGGCACCAATTGCATCACCCCGCAAAAGGCGATGAGGCCGATATCCACCAGCATGACCGTGGGCCAGAACAGGTGATAACCGAAGTATCCCAAGAGAATGAGCAAGAGGATGGCGCCCCGTTTGATGCTCAGGAGATGGGGGGTGATGTGCTCCTGCAGTTGCAGACGGATGGCCAGGGGCATCACCAGGCTGTTGAGGATCATGGTGCTCACGGCGATGGAGGCCACCGCCACCATGGCCGTGGCCGCGGACAGCCCCCCCAAGAAGACCAGCACTGCGAGAAAGGGATGCCCGGTCATCAAGGGGATGCGCAGCACGAAAGTGTCGCCCTGGGCCGGCGGCAAACCCAGGAGCAGGCCTCCGAAGGCGATGGGCATGACAAACAGGTTGATCAACAGCATATACAGGGGAAAGAGCCAGATCGCGGTGAGAATATGCTTCTCCTCGGTATTTTCCACCACCGCCATGTGGAACATGCGGGGGAGAAAATGGATGGCCCCCATGGCCAGGAGGGTGAGCGTCAATAGCAGCGAATAGCTGTTCTGGGGGCCGGTGTTCACCAGAAGCAGTTCCCGGAATTCCGGGCTCTGCTGGATGCGGGAGAAGATGTCCCCCCAGCCCGGGAAGAGGCCGAAGGTGACCAGAAGTCCCAAGCTGATAAAGGCCAGAAGCTCAATGAGGGACTCGAACACCACTACCGCCACCAGGCCCTCGTGACGCTCCGTGGGGTCCAGATGGCGGGCCCCAAAGAGGATGCCGAAGGCTGCCAGCAGCAGGGCCACATAAAAGGCGGTGTCTTGATAGATGGGGGGAGCTATTTGCGGAGTATATTCTTTAGTGACCAGGATGTTAAAGGTGGCGGAGATGGACTTGAGCTGCAGGCCGATATAGGGGGTGATGGCCAGGAGGACGACCACGGTGGCCAAAGCCCCCAGAAACGCACCTTTGCCATAGCGCAGCGTCAGGAAATCGGACATGGTGGTCAGATTGTTGTCCTTGCAGATGCGCAAGAGCTTGCGCAAGCCGAACCACCAGGTAAAGGCAATAATCGTGGGTCCCAGATAGATGGCGAGAAAGGTCACCCCGGAGGTGGCCGCCTTGCCGACGCTGCCGTAGAAAGTCCAGGCGGTGCAATAAGCCGCCAGGGAGAGGGCATAGATATAGGGGTTGGCAATGAGGCTCTTGCCCCGGGCCCGTTGCCGGTCCCCATAATAGGCAATGGCGAAAAGCCCCAGGAGATAACCGAAAGCCGCTACCGCCACCAATCCCGTGCTGAGCATGGTTTCCCGCCTTGCCGTTTTACTATTGAGAAGTTAAGCGCCGGCCCAGGGCATAAAGGGCAGCAATGGCCGCGAGCCAGACCACATGAAGGTATAAAACCAGAAGGGGAACCCCCCAGATGGTCGTATCGAGGTTAAAAATCTGCAGCAGCGGATAGTTTAAGAGGAGAAAAACGACGATTCCCCCCAGGACCAAGGAGGTGCGCGTCTTGGCCAAAGCATCCATAATTTCTCTCCCCCTTTTCTCCTGAGGATCAAGGCCGCTATGCTGCTATGTTTACAATAATCTTTTTGGAGCCCGGAAACAAGGCGTTCCTGTGATTAAGAGCCGGTTATTATTTACTATTCCAGGGGTTCGTCTGCGGTCAACTCTGCCTCTGCGGCCCATTGCGCCGGATCCGGGGCCAAGTCCTGAGGGAACATGTCCAGGTCGGTGGAGAAGAAGTCGTATTGGGGCAGATAGCGCAGCACCAGTGCGGCTAAGGCCAGGGCCTGGCTGAGGTCGCCCTGCTGCCTGGATTCCTCCCGGCCCTCCTGCTGGCTCAACCAGAGTTTGTTAAGGGCAAAGGCCCGGGGGTCGGGCACCACCATGGTGGCGGGCCCCCCGTCTTTGCCGATGATTACCTGGGAGAATTTGGGGGAAGCCGTCAGGAAATAGAGATTACCTGCCTCCGGCGGCAGCGGTTCCCTGGCCCCGGGCACGGTGATGGTTTTTTGTTTCCCCGCCTGCTTTAATCCGGATTTCAGCAGGGTCACCTGAAAACCGTCCCGGTTCGCGGCCCGGCATTCCGCCCCGGCCAGGGGGGCAAAGGAGCGGTCAGTGCGGCGGGCCACCTGCAGCAGTTCTTCCCAGGCCATCTCCCCGGCCGCGGCCAGAGTCAGGCCGCGCTGGGCCGGGGCTAAGAGCCCCGGAGGCTCCAGTAAAACCCCAGCGCCGGCGGCATAGGCGTAAAGCGCGCCGGTGCCGATGACCAGCAAGTTCTCCCCGATGTCCCGTTGCTCCAAGGCGCGCAGGATTTTGACCGCGGCCAGAGGCACCCGGTTAATCAAAGCGGCCCGGCAAAACCGGGCCTGTTCCCGGAGCCGCAGGCGGGCGTCCCGGAGGCGGGCCGCTGCCTCCCGGCGCTCCCGGTTAAAGTGGGCGAAGAGCCGTTCTGTGTCTTCTCCCCGGGGCCCCAGACTTTCCCCGTGGCCCAGACGGTCCCGATAGCGGTAGAGGTATTCCCGGCCCCCGATCCGCTTCCAGTGCATGCCTCCTTTATAACCGCGGCTCTGATTAAGGGCTTGCAAAAAAACCCGGTAAATCTCCGCGGCCGTCCGGTAGGTTTGGCGTTGGCCCGGGGAAAATTCTCTCAGCACGTAGCCGCCGGTCAATATCTTATCCTTCATTAAGGGATAATAATAAATTTGAAGGATAAATTTTGCTTTGTCAATGGATATTCCCTTGCGGAGAGATTATATTTTCGGTTAAATAATTATTAGAGCACTGTTTAAAAGCCCTGTTTTGTCATCCTGAGCGAAGCAGAAGCCCTATTATCCCGGTGGTGCGGGCTCCATTCGCTCCTCTAGAATGGCAGAAACTCCCCTTTTTTCAGAGGTCTTTAATAGTCCCATTTTAAGGAGAACGTCCATGAGACCGAGCACCGAAATCCTTACCTTGCGCCAGCAACTCCCTTACCACAAGCTCCGGAGCGTCAAAAGGGAGCAGGTCATACCTGTGGAATGGCAGAACGAGTGGGAGCGGTTTGACGCCCGGGAGCTCTTTACCTTTGACCTGGCCAACATTCCGGAAAAGAAGCTGGAGACCATGCGCCGGCGTTATGAAGTCTTAATGGACGGCAACCAGGCCGCCATCTCGGTGCTGACCCGGGTGGTGGACGGGCTCTGTGGCTACCCTATCACCCCTTCAACGCCCATTGCCGAAAACTTTGCCCGGGTGGCGGCCAACGGTCAAAAAAACCTGTTCGGCACGGAGCTGATGTATTTCCAGCCCTCCGACGAATTGTCGGCCATCGCCGCGGTGGAAGCCATGGCCTGCCAGGGCGGCCGCTATGTGGATAACACTTCGTCCCAGGGGCTGGTGCTGAAGACCAAAAATCTCTTTTCCGTGGCCGGCAAACGCCTGCCGGTGGTGATGACCGTCATGGCCCGGGAAGTGAACAAGGGGTCCTTGAGCATTCACTGCGGCCACACGGACTTTTACGCGGTGCGCAACGCCGGCTGGGCCCAACTGGTGTCCGAAAACAATCAGGAGCTCCATGACCTTTTGCCCATCGCCTTCAAGGTCTCGGAGTTGAAGCAGGTGATGCTCCCCACCATGGTCATCGGCGACGGGTTCATCAAAAGCCACGCCATTGAAAACATCAAGGATCTCTCCAACAGCTTCCTGGAATTTTTTGTTGGCCCCCCCAACCGCCTCTATCAGCCGAACTTCGAGCACGGGACCCTCACCGGCACCTTCACCGACACCGACCTGACCATGGAGGGACAGGTGGCCCAGGACCTGGCGTACCGCTTCTTCAAGCGGGGCTTTGTCATGGCCATGAACGTCATGAACCGCATCCTGGGCACCAACCTCAAGGTGGTGGAGTGCTACCGCACCGAAGACGCGGACCTGGTGATCGTCATCCTGGGGTCGGCCGCGGGTGTGGTCAAGGACGTGGTGGACTATTACCGGGACGTGAAGGGCTATCGCATCGGCGTGGTGCGGCCGGTATTGTTTAATCCGCCCTGCTATGAAGAACTGGCCTACGGGATGCGCAAAGCCAAATATATCAGCGTGCTGGAGCGCACCGGCACCACCCATAATCAATTGCTCCTGGCGGATGTGCAGGCCTCCCTGCAAGTTTCCCTGCGGGCGGGCCGGGAAGGCAAAAAAGAGCACCGGGTCTATGGCCGGCAGGACATGCCCACCCTCTTCCACGGGGTGTACGGCCTGGGCAGCAAGGACTTCAATAAATATGACGCCGCGGCGGTGGTGGAGAACATGATCTCTTGCCTGGAGAAGAAGCGGGGCTTCCACCGCGATTTTTATGTGGGCATCGAAGGGCCCATGACCTTGAGGCCCGCGCCGTTGGCCGGCTATCTGGAGCGGGAACTGGGCATGACCTTTATCGGCGTGGGCGCGGAAGGGGTGAAGACCGCCCTGGAGTCCGCGGCCCTCATCTACGCCGAAGAGATGGGCACGGGCAAGAAATTCATCCAGTCCGGGGCCCGCTACGGCGCGGCCCGGAAAGGCGCGCCGGTCTTCATGAACCTGCGCATTTCCTCCCAGCCCATCCGCAACAGTTCGGAATTGACCGAGCAGGACGTGCTGGCCTTTTTCAACGAGAAGTTTTTGTCGGGCCAGATTCTCCGGGAATATGTGGGCGGTCTCAAGGAAAACGGTCTCCTGGTCATCAACACCTCTCAAAGCTGCTACGACGTGATGGCCACCTTCCCCTCCCAGGTGCAGTCTTTGATCAAATACCGGCGTATCAAGCTCCTGACCCTGGACGGCACCAAGGCGGCCCTTTTGCATCTGAACCGGAACTTGCCTGGGGCCGCCATGCTGGGCTTGATCAACAATGAAATGGGCATCTTGCCGGAGAAGGAGTTCGAGCGGCGCTTTAAGAAAATCCTGGAAAAGAAGCTGGGGACCAAGAAGAAGGAGATGCTGGAGGCCAATATCGCCCTGCTCAAGTACGGCGCGGACCAGGCCTCCGGCCACGTCGCCGAGAAGGCCCCGGGGACCCTGGCCTTGGATGCCAGCAACCCCGTTTATTCCCCGCCCTTGCCGGAAGACTTCGGCCATAAGCCGGGGACCGCAGGCCTGCCCGTGACCCTCACGGAAAAAGACGAAATGGGCACCATTCAAGCGGTGAATCTGGTGGAAGACTACCAGGCTCTCTTCCAGCGGCGCATGGTGCAGCCCATCCTGGAGGGCAAGAAGGTCCCCTGGGACCGCTTCCTGCCCATCGTGCCCGCGGGCACCAGCCGCTACCGGGACATGAGCTACATCGGCACCCAGATACCGGTCTATGACCACTCGAAGTGCATCGCCTGCGGCCTGTGCGCCGCGTCCTGTCCCGATTCGGCCCTCTATTCCACGGTCACCGACCGGCCCATCAGTGATGAGGCCAAACCCTTCTTCAAGATCTTCAAGAGCCTGCCCAAAGGCGTGCCCTGGGACCGCTTCGCCTTAAATATCAATGCCGATCCCTCGGCCTGCAAAGGCTGCGGCGTCTGCGCTCAGGTCTGCCCCACCGACGCCCTGAAAATGATGGCCAAAGCCGACGTCCAGGACCAGGATTTTCTCCCGGAAGAATTCCGGGCCTGGGACAACACGGTGAATCTGACGCCCTTTGTGGACCAGCTCTCCCTCAACCACCAGGTGCTCTTTGTCTTTTCCAAGCTCTATCCCGGCAAGCACACCCTGTGCCCCGGCTGCAGCGAAGGCGTGATCAACCTCCTCACCTTCTTCGCCGCGGAATCCCTGCGCAACCACCCCCAAGGCATCGCCACCTTCTACCAGGGCCTGAAGATTCTCTCCGAGAGGAACAAGCGGGCCATCGAACACATGCTGGACCACGGCTTCAACATCTACACCATCAACGCCACCGGCTGCAACGAGGTGTCGGAGCTGGTGAATCCCTTCAACACCCGCATGTATCCCTCGGGGCACTACGGCTTCGGCACCGCCTCGGCCGCGGCCCTGGGGGCGAAGTTCAGCCTGGACCAGGCCTACCAGAATCGGTACAACAGCGTGCTCACCAAGCTCATCGTCTTCGCCGGGGACGGCGCCATCTACGATATCGGCAACGGCCCCTTTAACCATGCACTGGGGGAAAACTTCGACATCACCTGGGTGATTTACAACAACGAAGGTTACATGAATACCGGCATGCAAAAATCCGGAGCCACCCGCTTCGGCTCGGACCGCTCCACCTCCCCCATCGGCAAGAAGTACGCAGGCAAAACCACCCTGCACCGCCGGATCATCAGCCAGGCCATGGCCATCTCCCACGTCTACGCGGCCAAGCTCTCCATCGACAACCCCTTCTACGCCATCAAGATCCTGAAGGAGGCCATCGCCTATAACGGCCCGTCGCTGGTGGAATTCTTCTCTGCCTGCCCCCAGGGGCACCAGACCCACGACTGGGCCGGGCCCATGATCGCCCGGATGATGGTGGAGTCCCGGAAATGGCAGGTGGCAGTGCGGCGGCCCTTCCAGCGGGTGGACATCTCCGGCAACCCCGCGCCGGACTGCGTCTATCCCAAGGAGGGGAGGTCCTTCAAGCGGGGCATCAAGCGGGATGCAGCCACCTTCTACGACGTGGTCTCCATGCTGGGCCAGTACAACCAGCACATCAAGACCGTGAAAAGCGGGGACATCCCGGAGATCGTGCGCGTCAACGAGACGGTGAGCCTATTTCGCTGGCTCCGGAACCAATACATGGCCGGCTACCGGGACTCCATGCCCACCGAAGAGGAAGTGGAACGTATCGTCGACGAGCGGTATAAGCTGTAAGAGAGACTTGTGGGGGGAAGGGCCAGGGACCTGAGATCCCTGGCCCTTCCCCCACCCGCATAAGCAAGCCGGGGAAGACGGGCAATGCCCGCCTTCCCCGGCTTTTTTTTCATGTCACCAGGATTTGACTTTTCGAAATTGAAAATAAAAAATCCCGCTCGCTAAAAGGGCCTGCTTAGATACAAGCCATTTTAGCCAACGGGATTTGAACCCGTCCCTCCGGAGTATCAATCCGGCGCTCTTCCAACTAAGCTATGGCCCCATTTGTATGATAATTAATTAATAAGCCTTATTAAATTGGTAGTCAAGTATCAGAAGAAGCCTTTTATCAAGTCGCAATCTAACGGCAATTTTTCCGTAGGGGCGGACCCACGTGTCCGCCCCAGCGTGCGCAAATACCGCTACGTCGTAATTCTATGATCACCTCGATCTTTAGGGGGGCGGAAGGTGTTTTTGCGAGCGTCCAAGGGGCACACATGGGTGCCCCCCTACAAATTATCCACCGTTTTCTGGTAACTCGGGATTAAATCCCCAGGTAGGTCCGTTTTACTTCGTCGTTTTTGAGCAGGTCCCGGGCCGGGCCTTGGAGATGCACCCGGCCTTCGGCCAGGACGTAGGCGTAGTCGGACACGGCCAGGGCCATGGAGACGTTTTGCTCCACCAGGAGCATGGTCAGGCCGGTCTTTTTCAGTTGGGTGAGGGATTCAAAGAGGGTAAGGGCCAAAAGCGGCGAGAGGCCCAGGGAGAGCTCGTCCAAGATCAGAATTTCCGGCTCGGCCATCAGGCCCCGGGCCACGGCCACCATCTGCTGCTCGCCGCCGCTTAAAGTGCCCGCCTTCTGCTTGGCCCGCTCTTTGAGCCGGGGAAAGAGCTCGAAGACCTGGTCCAGGTTTTTCTGGAACGAGGCCCGGGCCCGCTTGGAAAACGCGCCCATCTCCAGGTTTTCCAAGACCGTCATGTCGGTGAAGAGCTGGCGGCCCTCCGGGACCAGGACCATGCCCGCCTTGGCCCGGGCGTAGGCCGGCAGATTGGTGACGTCCTGGCCCGCAAAGGTGACGGTGCCCTGCCAGGGGCGGAGCAGGCCCATGGCGGTGCTCAAGAGCGTGGTCTTGCCCACGCCGTTGGAGCCCACCAGGGTGGTGAGTTTCCCCTGCTCCAGGCGCAGGTTCACGCCCCAGAGGATCTGGACGCCTTCGTAGCCGGAGGTCAGGTCTTTGATTTCTAATAGATTCATCCAACGTCACCGCAAAACCAAATATTGGGGGCGGGGCATTCACCCCCTCACCCCACCCCTCTCCTCCCGAGGGGGAGAAGAAAGAAATTCTTTAGCTTTCCCCCCCTTTTCTAAAGGGGGGTAGGGGGGATTATCCAGACGCTCAAAATCCCCCTAAATCCCCCTTTTGCAAAGGGGGACTTTAAAGCCCACCGCCTCTCGTTCCCAAGCACAGCTTGGGAACGAGACTAACTAAAAACTAAAAACTGTATTACTCCGCCATGAGCCTGGCGGTCATTTCCGGGTCGCCCAGGTAGGCCTCGATGACCTGGGGGTTGGCGGCCACTTCCTCGGGTTTGCCCGCGGCGATGAGCTGGCCGTAATCCAGGACGATGATGCGGTCGGAGACGCTCATCACCGCCTGCATGACGTGTTCGATCATCAGGATGGTGATGCCGTCGTCCCGGATGCGGCGGATGGTCTCCACCATGGCCGTGATTTCCGAGGGGTTGAGCCCGGCCAGGACTTCATCAAGCAGTAACAGATAGGGATGGGCCGCAAGGGCCCGGGCCATTTCCAGGCGCTTCTTTTGGGCCACGTTGAGGTTGCCGGCCAATTGCCCGGCCCGGTCTCCCAGACCCACCTGGGCCAGGGCCTGATCAGCGAGCGCGGCCGCCTTGCCCAGGGAGTGGCGTTCCCGGCCGAAGCAGGCCCCTACCATGACGTTTTCCCGCACCGTCAGATCGTTCAGAGGCCGCACCACCTGGTGAGCCCGGGCCAGGCCCCGCCGGGCCACCTCGTAGGAGTGCAGTCCTGTGATCTTCTCGTCCCGGAAGATCACCTCCCCGCTGGTGGGGGGATAGACGCCATTGACGACGTTGAACAGGGTGGTCTTGCCCGCGCCGTTGGGGCCGATGAGCCCCATGATCTCCCCCGGGGCCAGCTCGAAACTCACGTTGGATAAGGCCTGGAGGCCGCCGAAGCGGATGGAGACTTCCTGCACCTGGAGGATCATTCCAGCCACCTTCGGAGCCTCGGGAAGCGGTCCCGGAACCAGCCTACGCCGCCGCCGGGCACAAAAAGGACAATAAGCAGGAGGATGCCGCCGGACAGGGCCAGGTGGAGGTTCTTAAAAATAGGGCTGACAATCAGATAGCCCCGCAGCCGCTCATAAGCGAAGGCCCCCAGTATCGGGCCCAGCAGCAAGCCCTTGCCCCCCAGCATGACCATTACCAGGACCTCCAGGGACATCTGGAAGCGGAACGCGTCATCGGGCTCCACGTTGCCGTTCTTAAAGAAATAAAGGGTGCCGATCAGGCCGGGAAAGAAGGCGGAAATCAAAAAGGCCTTGGTTTTGTCCATTGGGGCGTTGACGCCCATGACCATGGCCGTGTCTTCATCCTCCCGGATGGCGCTGAGACCCAGGCCGAAGCGGGAGCGCTTCACCAAGTAACTCACCACCACCACCGCCAGGGCGACGAGCCACAGGAGGATGAAGGTGAGCCAGAGGGCCTGGCCGGCGCCGCCGTAGCGCTCATAGGCCGAGAAATTGACATAGAGGCCGGTGGCGCCGCCGAAGGGCTCGAAATTGCTGACAAAGGCCCGGGCGGCTTCATTGACGCCGATGGTGGCCAGGGCAAAGTAGGCCCCTCTCAGCCTTAAAACCGCGCAGCCGATAAGATAGGCGATGATCGCAGACAGGACTCCGCCGCCCAGAGCGGCCACATACAAAGGCCAGCCCAATTCACTTACCAGAAAGAAGCCGAAATACCCCCCCAGGCCGAAAAAGACGATGTGGCCGAAATTGACATAGCCGGTGTAACCCATGAGGATATTCAGACTGGCGGCCAGACCGACGAACATCAAAATGGTGAACGCGGTCTCCCGCAGCGTGTCCTGGCGCAAGACCAAGACCACCAACCCCCCCAGGAATACCAGAAGAAAGCTGACCCAGAAACCGGGTTGCCGCCAATTATGCATCTACTTAGACCCCAGCAGCCCGGTGGGTTTTACTACCAGGACCAGGACGAATAGTACGAACTCCACCACCGGCACCCAGCTCACCGGCATGAAGGTGGGGATGATGCCTTCCAGTCCGCCCAGGAAGAGGCCACCCAGGAGCGCACCCAAAGGATTGCCCAGGCCGCCCAGGACACAAATGACGAAGGACTTCAACTGGTAGGTGCTGCCGCTGAGGATGGTGAAGGGGAAGAAGGTGGAGGTGAGCCCCCCGGCCACTGCGGCCAGCATGGTGCCCAGGCCGAAGGCCAGGGCCAGAACATAGGAAGAGGGAATTCCCATCAGCTCCGCCGCGGCCCGGTTGTTGGATACGGCTCGAATGGCCTTCCCCGGCCGGGTGAAATGGAGAAACAGGTAGAGCGCGCCGGTGATCACTACTGCGGCCAGGGCCGCCAGCAGTCGGGTGCCTTGCAGGATCACGGGGCCGATGGTGATGGAACCCGCGGAAAAATCGATATTCCGGGGAGAGGTGGTGAAGACCCAGGTACCGAGACCGATGATGATCATGTTCACCGCGAAGGTGGCAAGCAACGTGGAAAGGTATCCTGCCTGGATCACTCTTTGTAAGGCCACCCCGTAAATTATAACCCCGAAGAGCAGAGAGAGGATTACTACCGCCACCATCCCCAGATAGGGATTGAGGGCAAAGTGGGCGAACAGGAGATAGGTGCAGAACATCCCCAGGGCCATGGTGGCACCGTGGCCCAGGTTGATGACCCGCATCACGCCCCAGATCAGGGTCAGGCCCATGGCAGCCACGCCGTAGACGAAGCCGATGAGCAGACCGTCAACGATGGAAGGCAGTATTTGCGTCAATTGCCAGGGTCTCTTGAGCCTCCTGCGGCCGCTTCCTGAAGAAAGCGGCCGCAGGAGATTAAGGAAAAGGTTAGCGCTTACACAAAATCGCTTTGCCGGTGGAGGCGGCAGCAGGCCAGACGGCCACCTTTTCGGGCTTGCCGTTTTTGCCTTTTTGCCACTGGATGTAGACCATCTCATGACCTTCCTGGAGGCCATGGAGCTTGGGGGCGGTGTTGAATTTGATGTGGCCGTAGAAAGTGTACATATTTTCCTTATCCATAGCGGCCGCGACTTTGGCTGTATCGATAGATCCGGCGGATTCGATGGCCTTCTGCAGGATCAGACCGGCTGCATAGCCCCCGGCGCTATGATAGGACGGCTCCTGCTTGTTGAACTTGGCCTCATAGGCCTTGACGAACTCAGGGATGGTGGGGCCGAACCATTCAATGCCTTCCTTCTTGGCGGCCTCAGGGCTGTATTTGCACAGGGGTTCCCACTGGCTGGAGCCAGTTACACAGATACAGGCCTCACCCAACTCTGCAAACTTGGGCTCTGGTGGCGCCACCAGCAAGGAGATCATCTTGGCCGGGACCTTTTTCTCATAAAGCTGCCGAGCCAAGGTGGTGGTATCAGTGAAGTGACCGCCGCCCATGACTGCATCTACCCCGGCGGGAATCTTGTTGATGAAGGGGGCAAAATCGGTGGTGGCGGGGTCGTAGCCTTCAAACATGGGTACTTGCAAGCCCTTGCCTTCGGCGTATTTCTTCATGGCAGTCACCACGTCCGTGGAAAATTTATCGTTGGAATAGATGACGGCTACTTTTTTGGCCTTGGGATCGAGCTTCTGCAAGAGATCGATGGAGCCGGTGAGATAGCGGCTGGCCGGGGTGTAGGCCTGGTAGACCAGGGTGAAGCCCTTTTTGTAAGTGGAATCAGAAGCGGCACCGGTGGTGATCATGATTTTCTTATATTGTTGGGCAATAACCGCGGCGGCGTCTGCTAACGGGCTGCTGTAGGGGCTGATGAGGAAATCGGCCTTGTCGTTATTGATCAGGCGGGTATAAAGCTCCTGGACCCGGTCTTTGTTGCTTTCGTCGTCATAGAACTTGGTGGCGATTTTTATTACCGTACCGTCTTTAAGCTTAATACCTCCTGCCTTGTTGACATGCTCGACCCAGAGGTTCAGGCCGTTGATCTGGCGGATTGCCTCCACGTTGAGGCTTCCAGTCTGTGACGCGGTGAAGCCGATGGTGATGGTCTTTTCGGCCGCCGACGCCGAAGAGGCCGCTCCCGGGAGCAACAAACCAAGAACTACCAGGAGAATGACCGGATAGTACTTCCAGAACTTCATTTTCTCTCCTCCTTGCCGCCAAGGTTAATTAATCCAGGTTGACCCTGGACCACAACTTGCTCTCAAAGGCGATCCTTTGGATGTCTAATCGAAGAAATATATAGGACATTGACAAAAAATTCAATTAGAGTTTTAAGTACCATACTATGGCATAACTTATCAAGCTCCGAAACCAGGGAGAGGAGATTTGCGAGCCCCAGCTGCCCCGGAACACCTGCGCTTTGAAGGCCTGGACATCACCGTGAGGCGGAGCCCGCGCCGCCGCAGCCTGGGGCTGACGGTGACGGTGGAAGGACAGGTGATCGTGGCCGCACCGGTGCGGGCCTCCAAGGCGCTGCTGTTACAGCTCTTGGGTAAACACCAGGCCTGGATCAAACGGAAGGTGGCGGAAAGCCGGGACGCCTGGGCGCGGCTGCCCCAGGGCGCGGTATTTTTTTTGGGCCGGGCCTTCCGTCTTTCCCTGCTCTCCCAGGGAAACCCGCCGGTGCAATTGACCAGGGCCGGAATGCTGGTACAGGCGGGCACCCCGGCCGCGGCCTGGCCCCTGCTGCAGGCCTGGTACCGGGGAGAGGCGGAGCGGCTGCTCCGGGAGCGGGTCAAATATTATGCCCGGGGCCTGGACCTGAAAATGCTCCGGGTGGAACTCCGGGAATGGCGGCGCCGCTGGGGGGAATGCCACCCCCAGGAGGCCCTGCGCTTTAACTGGCGGCTGATCCTGCTTCCCCGGGAAATCCTGGACTACGTGGTGGTCCACGAACTGGCCCACCTCCTGGAACCCAGCCACAATGCGCGCTTCTGGCAGCGGGTGGAGCAGACGCTCCCCGACTACCGCCAGCGCCGGGAGTGGCTCAACCGTTTCGGCTCCCCCTTTCTGCTCTGGACCCTTTAGCCCCGCCTTTCTGTGCCGCAAAGATTAGCCTCACGCAAAGACGCAAAGGCGCAAAGAAAGATGCAAAGATAGAAAGATGAGGTTGGTGGCCCAGGCGTTACGCCTGTGCGAGCCTGAAGCGGGTGAGACGCCCGCGCTACGAGTTGTTATGCCGGATTTGCCACCAAACGGCGGAGATTTTGTAGGGGGGCACCCATGTGTGCCCCCTGGGGTTCGCAAAAACACAGTCTTGTGGCCCTTAAAATCAAGGTGATCGTAAAATTAAATTGCCATGGTGTTTGCGGGCGCTGGGGCAGACACCTGGGTCCGCCCCTACAGGAACCGTGACCAATAGGAAATCTTGAAAAGTTTGGCAACTATGGTACCCTGTGGCACCGGCTATATGTAGGTCTTTTCCCAAGGCGCAAGGTAATATGCTGATATCCTCCCGGGCCGTTACCTTCCCTGGTCCCAGACTTATAAGCAGAGGCACGCCCTCAAGGGGCTCAGAAAGGAGCGTGAGATGGCTATCATTACTATTTCCAGAGGCTCCTATCACCGCGGCCGCGAAGTCGCGGAGAAATTGGCGGCAAAATTTAGGATACCGCTGCATTTCCCGGGACATTCTGCTGGAGGCCTCCGAAGAATTCAATATCCCGGAGATTAAACTGATCCGGGCCATTCAGGATGCACCTTCGATCCTGAACCGGCTCACCCGGCAAAAAGAAAAATATGTGGCTTATATCCGCACCGCCTTGCTGAAACAGGTGCAAAAAGACAACTTGGTTTACCACGGATTGTTTGGGCATTTTTTCCTGCAGGACATCCCCCATGTCCTCAAGGTGCGCATCGTGGCCGACCTGGAGGCCCGGGTGGCGGACGAAGTAAAGCGGGAAGGCATCTCCCCCGCCAAAGCCCGGGAAATCATCGTCAAGGATGATGAGGAGAGGCGCAAATGGGCCCTCTATCTATATGGCGCTGATTGGTGGGACGCCACCCTCTATGACCTGGTGATCCATTTGAAAACCATCACCGTGGATAATGCCGTGGATCTTCTTTACCATCTGGTGCAACTTCCGGGGTTTCAAACCACGCCCGAATCCCAGGCCGCCATCAACAGCCTGGTGGAGGCGGCGCGCATGGAGGCGGCCCCGGTGTGGTGGGAAGGGGCCAAGAAAAATAAGTAACTGTCCCCCGTGGGGGATTGGGAAGATTAACAACGAAATCCGGGGCATTATGGGCCATAAGCTCAAAGAAAAGACCTCTATCCTGGTCATCAGCGCTCTGGGTGTCGTGTTCGGCGACATCGGCACCAGCCCTCTGTACGCGGTCAAGGTCTGTTTTTCCAACGTCTCCGGCCTGGCTCCTTCACCCTCGAATGTCCTGGGGGTGATTTCCCTGATTTTCTGGTCGCTGACCCTGGTGGTGAGCATCAAGTATGCCTTGTTCGTCATGCGCGCCGACGATGAGGGTGAAGGCGGCGTCTTCGCCATGCTGGCCTTGCTCCATAAGAAAATGGGAGCCAACATGGGCCGGGGACTGGTGCTGGCCGGGCTTTTCGGGTCAGCTTTGCTCTATGGCGACGGGCTCATCACCCCGGTCATCTCCGTCCTCTCCGCCCTGGAAGGCCTGGAGGTAGCCACCACCAAGGCCCAGCCCCTGGTGGTGCCCTTGACCTGCGTGGTTCTGGTCCTCCTCTTTTGGGCCCAAAAACACGGCACCGGCCGCATCGGCAGATTTTTCGGGCCGGTGATGATCCTCTGGTTTGCGGTGCTGGCGACGCTGGGGGTCATGGCCATCGCCAAACACCCCGAGATCCTGGCGGCGCTAAGCCCCCTGCATGCCCTGCAATTTTTCCTCCGCAACGGCATTCACGGATTTTTCATCCTGGGTGCGGTGGTGCTGTGCATTACCGGCTGCGAAGCCCTTTATCTGGACATGGGGCATTTCGGAGCCAGGGCCATCCGCATTTCCTGGTACGGCATCGCCCTGCCGGCCCTCCTCTTGAATTACTTCGGCCAGGGGGCCCTGGTGCTGCACGATCCCAAGACCGCCACCGATGCCTTTTATCATCTGGTGCCCCAAACCCTGCTTTATCCCATGGTGGCCCTGGCCACCGCGGCCACCATCATTGCCTCCCAGGCCATTATTTCCGGAGTTTTTTCCTTAACCCGGCAGGCCATGCAACTGGGTTTCATCCCCCGGATGCGGGTGCTCCACACCTCCTCCATGGCCGAAGGTCAAATCTATGCTCCCGAAGTGAACCTGATGATGCTGCTGGCCGCCATTATGCTGGCCCTCTATTTCAAGGCCTCCGAGAATCTTGCTGCGGCCTACGGCATCGCGGTCACCGGGGACATGTTCATTACGTCGATGGTGTTTTTTTTCATCACCAGGCAGATCTGGGGCTGGGGCCTGGCCACGGCCTTACCGCTCTGCCTCCTTTTTTGGGGAGTGGACCTGACCTTCTTTAGCGCCTGCCTGGGGAAATTCCTCACCGGCGGCTGGTTCCCCCTGGCCATCGCCGTGGTGATCCTGTCCATCATGGTCACCTGGTGGGACGGGTGGAAGACCCTGGCCATCAAGGTGATGACCATGACCATCTCCCGGGACGCATTCCTTGAAAAAGTCGCGGCGGAAAAACCGGTGCGCCTGCCCGGCAGCGGGGTCTTTCTCTCCACCTTTCACAAAGAAGTGCCCCCCATGCTGCTGCGCTATCTGACCCAGACCAGAGCGCTGCCGGAAAATCTAATAATCCTCTCCATTCTCACCGCGGACGTCCCCGTAGTTGAGGAAGGCAAGAGGGTGGAAATCCATGCCCTGGGGCACGGAGTCTACCGGGTGACGGCGCACAACGGCTTTATGGAAACTCCGGATATCACGGAAATCCTGATGGAAGCCCGGAGGCATGGAGTCAAAATCGACCTGGACAATGTGACTTATTACCTGGGCCGCATCAACCTGGTGCCGGCCATGAAAAGAACTATGGCCAAGTGGCAAAGGTTCCTTTTCACCTTCTATGCTCCGCAATGCGGTCAGCGGCTCGACCTATATGAACATTCCCCCGGCCAAGGTCTTGGAAATAGGAGTGCAGATGGAGTTCTAGTGTTGCTTCCCAGGAGTAAGTTACAAAATAACAGCTATGGATATACCGAAAATTATTCCCTCTCCCCTCAGGGGCTGAGCATTACCCACAAGTCAGGAACCCTTTGAAATAGGATAACTTTTTGACGGCATGGACGTTTATGGTGCAAACCAAAATCCCCCTAAATCCCCCTTTTCCAAAGGGAGACTTCCCCCCTTTGAAAAAGGGGGCAGGGGGGATTTTAGGGCGCCCCAACAGGGAGAAAGTGTCTTCATGAAGATTTATCCTGAGCAGAATCTGGACCCAATCGGAAGGGACTCTACCGCCAAATTAAACACTTGTGGGTAATGATAAGCCTCAGCGGAGAGGGTTAGGGTGAGGGGGGCGACTTTGACCACGTAGCAGTGATCGGCCAAAAGACGCCACCCCCACCCCGACCCTCCCCCCTCGAAGGGGGAGGGAGAAATACAGGTCAAGTCACGTATGGTATTCGTGGGAAAGGATACTAGTACCAAGTTGCTGTCTTCAGGCCTAAAATTGCTTATTGTCGATGCGCACCCAGGGGTGCGTCCGGCAAATTAATCTTTTTGGCGGCAGCGAGGTCTAAACTACCGAGGAGTAATCATGCACGAACATGCAGCGGCCCGGCAAACGCTGGAGCAAATGATCAGAAGCGGCGATCTGGAGGGTTTATTGCGGCAGGCAGAGGCGATTCATGGCCACCGCTGCCCCTTTTTGGGCCTGGGGGTCAAGGCCGGGCAGTACGCCCTGATGGAGCTGCAGCACCTGCACCAGCACCATCACCACGAACACGAACATGAGCATGAGCACGACCATGCACATGGGCATGGGCATGAACACGGGCATAGCCATGGCCAGGGGTTCGGGGAAGTGGTGGCCATTGTGGAAGGCTGCAATTGTTTTATCGACGGCATCCAACTGGTCACCGGCTGCACCCTGGGCAACAGCGGCCTGATAGTCAAGGACCTGGGCAAGGCCGCGGTCACCGTGGCCCGAAAGGAGGACGGGGCCGCAGTGCGGCTGGTGGTGCGCGCCGATTTCCGGCAGGGGATGTTTGCCCGTTATCCGGTAGTGGAGCCCCTCTTTGAGAAAGTGATGGTGCAACAACAAGCCACCGAGGAGGAGCGCCACCGCTTCCAGCACCTTTGGGAGGCCATTGCCCGCCGGGAATTGGCAGTGCCTCTGATGGAGCAGTTCCGGGTGGAGACCTTGAGCATCCCGGTGCCGGATACGGCCCGGAGCCTGGGGACCGTGGTCTGCGCCCGCTGCGGCGAAGGGGTGCTGGCCGCCAAAACCAAGGTCCAGGGCGGCCAAAACCTTTGTCTGGCCTGCGCCGGGGAAACTTACTTTCTCATCGGCAGCCAGGGGATTGAGAAGGCGTAATCCTTAGAATTCTGGGCACCGCGCCACACCACACTAAAGGTTGTCTAATGCCAAGTCAGAGGCAAACGACCATTTCTTCGTAAGGGCGGACCCAGGTGTCCGCCCCTGCGACCGCAAATACCCCGGCGTTAATTCTATATTGTATTATTTTATAGAGGGCCGAGGAATTGGATTTTTGCGAGCGCCTGGGGAGCACACATGGGTGCCCCCCTTGATCAGCGCCGTTTGATGGCGGTTTAAGTATTAACCTCCGGTAAAGGAAGAAAAGAAATCCGGGGGTATTAGATGTCACAATGTTGCAATATCAAGGAGGAAGCATGGCTGCCAAGCGCGGGAAGATGATCTTGATCTTTCTGGGATTGGCCTGGTGGCTGGCTGCGGGCCTGGCCCAGGCCGCGGAGTTCAGCGCCACGGTCGTCAACCGCATGGAATCCCGGGAGACCCAGGGAAAGATTTATATGAAGGGCGAGAAGATGCGCCGGGACTTGGCTGCGGGGGAAAGGGTGCGCATTGCTATTGTGCGGCCGGACCTAAAGGTGATGTGGATGCTCATGCCCGGAGAGAAGGCCTATATGGAGATGCCTTTCAGCAAGGCCTCCCTGGAGCAGATGATGGGGATGTCCAAGGAGCGGCAGGCCGAGATGAAGCTTTTGGGTCCGGAGACGGTCAACGGCTACGAGACCGAGAAGTATGAGACCACCGTCAAGGGGCCCGGCCAGGTGGTGAAAAGTTATGTCTGGGTGGCGAAGAAATTCGGGGTGCCCATCAAGATGGTCAGCCAGGACGGCAAATTTACCATGGAGTACCGGAATATTAAAGAAGGGGGCGTGCCGGATGCCGTTTTTGAAATACCCCAGGGTTATAAAAAGATGACCATGCCCCAGGGTATGCCCCCAGGGAGTCCGCCCCAGGGGAGTCCGCCCCAGCAGGGATGGCAGCCCCAAGGCCCGCCGGGGAGATAGTTGGGTCGGGGCCGCCAGCCCCGTAGCTGGCGATAATATAAACAAGTATCCCGGGGACAGTTCTCCCTCCAAAGGAGGTGCCCATGCCTTGGCTTAAAAAGGGAACCTGCGGCTGGCTTTTCCTGGCGCTGGCGCTGTGGCCGGCTGCGGTTCCGGCCGCGGAGTTCTCCGCGCAGATGCTGACCCGGGTGCGGAACGCCACCGTGCCCGGCAGGATCCTGGTCAAAGACGGCAAAATGCGCCAGGAATTCAATGATGCGGAAGGCCGGACCATCACCATCCTGCGGCTGGACAAAAAGATGGTGTGGGTGCTGCTGCCCCGGACGCGCACTTACATGGAGATGCCCCTGAAGCTCAAATGGCCGGGCCAGTTCATCCAGATCCCCCCGGACGCCCGGACGAAACGCCTGGTGGGCAACGAGCGGGTAGGCGGCTATGACGCGCAGAAATACGAGGTGGGCGTAGTCTCCAGAGAGGGAATGGAGCGGCAGATTTACTGGCTGCCCGCCAAACTGGGGGTGCCCATCAAGATGGAGGTGCCGGCCCGGCATTTTTCCATCGAATATAAGGACATCAAAGAAGGGCCGGTGGCCGACCGCCTGTTTGAAATCCCCCCGGGCTACGAAAAGGTGAGCAAACCGGACCTGGATTGATGAAGCAAGAGGGGCAGGCAGGGCCTGCCCCGTTGCCCACAGACTTTTTCCCCCTAAACCCGCGAAAAGATCCGCACGTCCACCGCGAAGAGGCCCTTGGGGTAGAGCAGCAGCGGATTGAGTTCGATCTGGTCCAGTTCCGGGTGTTTGAAGGCGTAGCGGGCCAGGGCCTTCATGGCCGCCAGCAGCGCCTCGGTGTCCAGCTTGGGGCGGCCCCGGAAACCGGCAAGGAGGGGGTAGCCCTTGATTTTCTTGATCAGGGCCTGCAGTTCCTCGTCCTCCGCGGGCAGCAGGCAAAAGGCCACGTCCTGGTAAATCTCCGTTTGCACGCCCCCCAGCCCGAACATGAGCACGGGGCCGTATTGCGGGTCCGTGAGGATGCCCAGGATGACCTCCAGGGCCCCGGGTTTGGCCATGGGGGAGACGGTGACCCCGTCGATTCGCGCCTCCCGGTCGAAGAAACGGGCCGAATCTTTGATGGCCTGATACGCGGCGCGCACCATGGCCTCATCCTTGAGGTTTAGATACACCCCACCCACGTCGGTCTTGTGCGGGAAATCCGGGGAGGCAATTTTCAGGGCCACCGGGTAGCCGAAGCTTGCGGCCAGGGTCACGGCTTCGTCCGCCGTGAGCGCCAAAGGCGCGGAGGCCGTGGGGATGCCGGCTTTGGACATCATGACCGCGGCTTCAAAGGCAGGGATGAGATTCAGGCCTGGGGCCTGGGGGGGAGCCCCGGCTATGGCCTCGGGGACGGCCGGGGCGCCGGGGGCCTGAAAGCGGAAGAACTGGGCCAGGGCCTTAATGCCCCGCTCCGGGGTGGGGAAGACGGGGATGCCCGCATCATAGAGCTTGGCCCGCTCCTCTTGCTCCACTTCGGCGCCGCCCAGGAAGATCACCAGTTCCGAGGCCCCGGGCGTAACCTGCTGGCAGGCCCCGGGAATGGGGTCCCCGAAGATCACCACCTGGGTGTCGAATTCCCGGCGGGTCTCATCCATGACCTTCTTATAGAGGGAGGCGTCGGCCATGACGTCGCCGGTGAGGTCCACGGGGTTGCCCACCGGGCAGTGGGCCGGGACCAGCTGCCGCAGACTTTTTGTCAGGCCGGGGCTGGGCTCCGGGGTCTGGAGGCCGCATTTTTCCGCTTCGTCAATGGCCAGGATGGCCGCGCCCCCGGAGGAAGTGGTGATCATCAGCCGGGGCCCTTTAGGCTTAGGCAGATAGGCCAGGGCCTTGGCGAAATCGAAGAGCTCCTCCAAAGTGTCGGCCCGGTAAACCTTATATTTTTCAAAGAGGGCGTCGTAGATGGCGTCCGTGCCGGCCAGGGACTTGGTGTGGGACTCGGCGGCCCGGCTGCCCCGGCGGGTGCGCCCCGCCTTGAGGATGACCACCGGTTTTTCGGCCTCATGGAGCGCGTCCAGGAAAGAGGTGGGCCGTTTCACCCCCTCCAGGTACAGGGCGATCACCTCGGTGTGGGGATCGGCGTTGAAGTAGCTGATGACTTCGGCCTCATCCACGTCCACCCGGTTGCCCAGGCTGATGAAGGCGCTTACCCCCAGCTTTTCCGCCGCGGCCAGATCCAGAAAGGCCGCGCCCACGGTGCCGGATTGGGACGCGAACGCGATTTTGCCCTTGGTGGTGATCAAGGGCCAGGACGCGCACATCCGGTGATGGGGCAGGTTCACCCCCTGGCAGTTGGGGCCGATGACCCGGATGCCGGTCTGGCGCACTACCCGGGCCAGTTCATCTTGGAGCCGCTCCCCTTCTTCGCCGGCTTCGGCAAAGCCGCCGGTGATGACCACTGCGGCCTTGACGCCGTGAGCCGCGGCCTGCTCCAGGGTGCCGGGGACCAGGCGGGCGGGGATGACCACCACGGCCAGGTCCGGGGGCGCGGGCGTCTCGGTGATGGACTTATAGACCTTGAGGCCCAGAATTTCGTCGGCCTTGGGGTTGACGGGATAGAGGGGTCCGGCGAAGCCGCCGTTTTTGAGATTGGCCAGGATGTCGTGGCCCAGTTTGCCCGGCGCCGTGGACGCGCCGATGACCGCCACGCTTTGCGGCTTAAAGATAGGTTCCAGGCTGCTCAGGGATTCCATAAGGCCTCCTGATCGGCAGTAGTTGTGCCCGATGCGTGCCAGATAATACCACAGGGACAGGAGATTTGACCAGGGGAGAGAAACCTAAGCCGTTTTATTAAGATGAAAGTTCTTAAAAGAGGCCGGGGCTTCTGTTAAGATTTTAAATGGTGGAAGGAAAGACGGCGAGGAGGGCGGGAATACGGTGCTTATAGTGTGGCACCCCAGGACAACTTACATAACTTGCCCGGTCTTTCTCCCTCCCCCTTGAGGGGGGAGGGTCGGGGTGGGGGTGGTGCCTTTTGGGGCGATTACAGCCACTTGCCCAAGCCGCCCCCCTCCCCCTCTGTGCTTATCATTACCCACAAGTCTTAAAAAATTGACGGCGGAACCTTTCCTAATTGAGTCCAGGTTCTGCATAGGTTAAAACCTCATGAACCACGCGGTCTCACCGGTTGAGACGCATCAAAATCCCCCCTGCCCCCTTTTTCAAAGGGGGGGGTAAAAGCCCCTTTGGAGAATGGGGTTTAGGCAGTCTTGATGGCGCAGGCTTTCCAGCCTGCGCAGTCTTAAAGCGCAGCCTGGAAAGCCTGCGCCACTGGTTGAAAAACTTGTGGGTAAGGATAAAGACGGCGGGCGAGCGAACCACGTTACCCAGGCGGATAAGGAACCCAGAACCTTGTCAGAACGGCCTTATCAATTGCAGTTGTTGGTGTTTTCCCTGGTGGTGGCGGCCTTCACCAACATCTACATCACCCAGCCGGTGTTGCCGGTGCTGAAGACGGAGTTCGGGGTCAGCGAGTTTCAGGCCTCCCTGACCGTGTCCGCGGTGATCCTGGGGATTGCCCTGGCCAACCTGCCCTTCGGCCTGCTGGCGGACCGGTCCCCGGTGCGGCCCATCATCCTGGTGGGCGGCATCATCATTACCATTTGCGCCCTGCTCTGTGCGGCCACCAACAGTCTGAAGCTGCTGATCCTGGCCAGGTTTTTCCAGGGCCTGTTCATCCCCACGGTGTCCACCTGCGTGGTGGTCTATCTGGGCCGGAGCCTGCCCCTGGAACGCCTCAACGTCATCATGGGTTCCTATGTCGCGGCCACGGTGGCCGGGGGCCTGGGCGGGCGGCTGCTGGGGGGCTGGATCCATCCGCCGCTGCACTGGCGCTATGCCTTTGTCACCTCCGCGTTCCTGCTCCTGAGCGCCACTTTGGCCGCGGTGCGCTGGCTGCCGCCGGAAAGGAGGCGGGTGGAACACCACACCGAGGAACTGGGGTTCCTCAACCTCCTGGCCCGGGGAGACGTACGCCGCATTTATCTGGTTTCTTTCGGAGCCTTTTTTGTCTTTTCCTCCATCTTCAATTATCTGCCCTTCTACCTCCACGGCGCCCCGTTCCATGCCAGCACCAATGTCATCACCTTGATGTATCTGGCTTACCTCCTGGGGATTGTGGCCGGGCCGGTGTCCGGCAATCTCAGCAACCGTTTCGGCAACGGCACCATTATGGTGGGGGGGACGGTGGTCTTCGCCCTGGCCATCATCTCCACCCTGATCCCTTCCCTGTGGGCCGTGGCCATCAGTCTGGCCGGGGTCTGCGCCGGTTTTTTCGCCATCCACGCCGCGGCCGCGGGCCTCTTGAACCGTAAGGTGACGGTGAGCCGGGGCCGGGCCAACTCCATGTACATCCTGTTTTATTATCTGGGGGGCTCCGCGGGCATCACGGTGAGCGGCCTGGCCTATGAACGGGGCGGCTGGTACGGGGTGGCCGGGTTGGGCCTGCTGATGCTGCTCATTCCCTTCAACATCGGCTGGCGGGAAAGAAAGAGCGAAGGCTAGGGCGGCCGTCCCAGAAATGCGGACCTGGAGTCGACCCTCCAAAAACAACACCCCCCCTGCCTGCTCCCTGCAAGCATGAAAGAGAAAAGCCTGGAAATATTTTATTGAATAATCCGTAGCGCTATATTTTATAAACCTTTACGGTTCTGCAAGGATAGCGTACACTTGGGTTTAATGCCCAGTTGCCTCACTGCCATCTGTTGGGAGCCACTGTACCTGAAAAGCCCTTGATCTTGAAAGCCGCCAGCGAGCCCTGCGAGGACAGGCAATGAAAAGACGCATCTATCTGCATATGGAGTCCCCGGAAAAGGCCAGGGAGCTTTTTCTTTCCCGCTTCGATCTGCCGAACCTGCTGGCCCCGGAGGAAATAGCCACGGCCGCGGCCCGGGGAAGGGTGACCGCGGCTCCGGCCCTGGCCCGGTGGTCGTCACCCGCGGTGCACCAGGCCGCTATGGACGGCTTTGCGGTGACGGCCGCGGCCACTTTCGGGGCCACCCCCGAGTCTCCCCGGCTTTTGGCCGTGGGCCAGGAAGCCTTTGCCGTCAATACCGGCCATACCCTGCCCCCCGGCACCGACGCGGTGATCATGGTGGAGCAGATCCCGGACCCGGACGCCGACCCCATCACCGTGGAGGCCCCCATCTTCCCCTGGCAGCACGTGCGCCGGGTGGGCGAGGATTTGGTGGCCGGGGAGATGGTGCAGCCGGAAGGAGTAGCCATCACACCCTGGGCCCAGGGGGCCTTGCTGGCCGCGGGCGTGCACCGGGTGGCGGTGCGCCGCCGGCCCCGGGTGATCATTATCCCCACCGGCTCGGAGCTGACGCCGGTGGGCGATTTGAGCCCCGAGCCGCCCCCGGGCCGCCTGCCGGAGTTTAATTCCGTCATTCTGGCGGGGATGGTGGAGGAGGCCGGGGGCCTCCCTGAGGTCCGGCCCATCGTCCCGGACGATCCCGGGGCCCTGACCCGGGCCCTGAAAGAAGCGGTGGCCGCGGGGGACGTGATCCTCATCAATGCCGGCTCGTCCGCGGGGACCGAGGATTACACCCACCAGGCCATCGCCGCCCTGGGCGAGGTGCTGGTGCACGGGGTGGCCATGATGCCGGGCAAACCCACCCTGCTGGGGGTGGTGGCGGGCAAGCCGGTGATCGGCAACCCCGGCTACCCGGTCTCCGCGGTGCTCTCCTTCGAGCAGTTTGCCGCGCCCCTGATCGGCGCCCTGGCCGGTAAAACTCCGGCGCCCCGGCCTACCCTCACCGTGCATCCGGCCCAGAACCTGCCTTCCAAACCCGGCCTCACCGAGTTTATCCGGGTGACCCTGGGGCGGGTGGGGGAGAAGGTCATCGCCACCCCCCTGCCCCGGGGCGCAGGGACCATCACTTCCCTGGTCCGGGCCGACGGCCTCCTGGTGGTGCCGGCCCTGAGCGAGGGGCTGGAAGAAAACCGGCCGGTGGCCGCGGAACTGCTGGTGTCCCCGGAAGACATCGACGGTACCCTGGTGGTTTTGGGGAGCCATGACAATACCTTGGATCTCCTGGCCACCCTGCTGCGCCGCCAGGACCCGCGGCTGCGCCTTTCTTCCGGCCACGTGGGCAGCCTGGGGGGGTTGATGGCCCTGCGCCAGGGCCGGGCCCACCTGGGAGGCAGCCACCTGTTTGACGCCGACACCAAGACTTACAACGTTCCCTATATTCAAAAGTATCTGGCTGACGTCCCCCTGAAGCTCATCAATCTGGCCTGGCGCCAGCAAGGCCTGATCGTGCCGCCGGGCAACCCCAAAAACCTCCGCACCATCGCCGACCTGACCCGGCCGGGGGTGCGCTTCATCAACCGGCAGCGGGGCGCGGGGACCCGGGTCCTGCTGGACTACCTGCTCCAGGAACAGGGTCTGAAGGCCCAGACCATTCAAGGCTACGATCGGGAAGAATACACCCACATGGCGGTGGCGGTGAACGTGCTCTCCGGCACCGCGGACGCGGGGCTGGGCATCCTGGCCGCGGCCCGGGCCCTGAGCCTGGATTTCATCCCGCTGCTGCCGGAGCGCTACGACCTGGTGGTGCCGGAGAGCACCTTCCAGGATCCCCGCTTCCAGACCCTGCTGACGGTGATCCGTTCCCCGGCTTTCCAGGAGGGGGCCCGGGCCATGGGCGGCTATGACTTGCAGGACTGCGGCCGGATTCTCTGGGAACAGTGAAACCTGAGGCCTCCCAAAAATTTCCCCAATTCCCCCTCCCCCCTGGGGCTTATCATTACCCATAAGACTTAATTTGGCGGGAGAGCATTTCTGATGGTGTCCAGATTCTGCCAGGGCTAAGTTCTTATAAACCACGGGTTCTTAAGGTTGGGGCGCCTCAAAATCCCCCAGCCCCCTTTTTCAAAGGGGGAGTAAGCAAGTGCCCGATTTAAGGTATTCTTTGGTGGCGCAGGCTTTCCAGCCTGCGCAGTTTTTTGGCGTAGCCTGGAAAGGCTGCGCCACGGTTATAAAACTTGTGGGTAAGGATGAGCCCTTGACGGGGGGCTAAGGCAGGGATGGATCTTTTTTATTTTCCTCCTCCCACCCGGGGAGGGGGGAATGAGAAAGAGACCTTTTCATGATATATTGAAACTTTTGGAGAGGTCTCAATGTGACTTTGGGTTGGCATGGCAGGCATACCTGGCCCGTTATCCTATTCTGCCTGATTTTGCTGGGGGCCGCCCCGGTGCTGGCCGCGGCCGATTCTCCCCGCCCTGAAAAGGGGGTAAACCTCTATTTCTTCTGGGGCCAGGGCTGTCCCCACTGCCTCCAGGAAAAGCAATTTCTGGAGAAACTGGAGAAGAAATACCCCCAGCTCACCATCCATCGCTTGGAAGTCAGCGGCGACTCCCAAAACCTGAAATTGCTCAATCAAGTGGGGCAGCGGTTGCAGGTGCAAATCTCCGGGGTGCCTTTCACGGTGGTGGGCCAGGATTATTTCGTGGGCTGGCAGGCGGATGAGACCACCGGCGCCGCCCTGGAAGCCGCGGTCCAGAAAAACCTGGCCAGCCCTGGAATCGACGTAGTCACGGAGTTCCTTACCGTTAAACCCGCCATTGTCCCTCCTGCGGCTCCGAAAATCATCCCCGAGAAAATCAAGGTGCCCTTGCTGGGGGAACTGGAGACCAGGGCCTTGTCTCTGGGCCTGTTGACCGTGGTGATCGGCGCCCTGGACGGCTTCAACCCCTGCGCCATGTGGGTCTTGATTCTGCTGTTGGGATTCCTGGTGGGCATGGAGGATAACCAGAGAAGGTGGATTTTGGGGTCCACCTTTGTGGTGGCGTCCGCCCTGGTCTATTTTCTGATTATGGTGGCCTGGCTCAACCTTTTTCTTTTCTTAGGATTTTTGTTCTGGGTCCGGCTGAGTATCGCCCTGGTGGCATTAGGCGCGGGTAGTTACAACCTTTGGGAATTATTCGGTAATCCGGCCGGGGTCTGCAAGGTGAGCGGTGGCCGGGGCCGCCGGTATAATATGATCTGTAAAATCCAGGAGTTTATCAAGAAGGAGAGTTTTTGGCTGGCCCTGGGGGGCATTATCCTCCTGGCCTTTGCCGTGAACGTGGTGGAGTTGATCTGCTCCGCGGGTTTTCCGGTGGTCTATTTGCAGGTTCTCAGCCTCAGCTCCCTGCCGTGGTGGCAATACTACGCTTACATCCTGCTTTACATTCTCATCTTCATGCTGGACGATCTCATCATCTTCTTTGCGGCCATGATCACCTTCCAGGTTACCGGCATGTCCACCAGATACAAAAGATTTTCCAATCTCTTCGGTGGCCTGCTGATGCTGCTGTTGGGCCTGCTGCTGATCTTCAAACCCGAAGCCTTGATGTTTGGGTAGAAACCGTTTAAATTCGAGGAAAATTATGTCCCAGACCCTGTCATTAATTACCCGGGGCTTGCAGATCGCCCGGCGCAATCCTTTCATTATCCCCACGGTCTTGAGGATGGAATACCGGCACCGGCTGGGCATTCCCCGGGACCGGCGCCTCCGGCCCGGCTACAGCGCCCCGCCCACCAACCTGAACCTGTGCCTCACCAACCGCTGCAACTTAAAATGCGTCATGTGCCGGGGCATCCGCCTGGGCCAGGAGGTCCCGGCGAACCGTCCGTGGTACTCCCGGGCCCGGGAGCTGTCCCTGGGGGATTGGACCCGGTTTCTGGAAGAAGCAGCCGCGTTTCGCCCCTGGCTCTATGTCACCGGCGGCGAACCTTTGATGTACCCGCATTTCCGGGAATTTATCCAGGAGGCCAAGAAGCGGCGCCTGGTGGTGCATCTGCAGACCAACGCCACTTTGCTGGCCCGGGAAGCCGAGTTCCTGGTGGAGATGGGGGTGGAGGCGGTTAATGTCTCGGTGGACGGCCCCCCGGCGGTCCACGACCGGATCCGGGGTCTCAAAGGCGGTTTTGCCCGGCTGCAGGCCGGGGTGCAGGCGTTGGTGGCGGCCCGGAAAAGCCGGGGCCGCCCCAACCCCATTCTCTCTTTAAACTGCACCATTTCCAAAGGCAATCTGGCGCATCTGGAGGAGATGGTCCCCCTGGCCCTCGGGCTCCAGGTCGATGTCATGCAGCTGCAACACACCATGTTCGACTCCCCGGAGAACGTGGCCCGGCACAACCGCTGCCTGTCTCCGGAAAGGAGCCGGGCCCTGGGCCTGGAAGTCGCCCACCCGTCCATCTGTGAGGGGGAGTATTACGAAAACGAAGTGGGCCCCGCGGACCTGCCGCAGTTGCAGGCCGCGGTGCGCCGGGCCCGGCAGCAGGCCCGGGGCAAGCTCCAGCTCCACTTTATGCCCAGATTCCCAGACCAACTGCTGGCCCCCTACTACCTGGACCTTAATTATCCGTTTCCCCAGGGGTGCGACGATTTTTGGGCCACCGGCCGCATCCTGGCCGACGGCACCTTTTCCCCCTGCCTGAACCTGGTGGTGGGTAACATCTCCCGGCAGCCTTTCCTGGAGATGTGGAACGGCCCCCGGATGCGCCAATTACGGCAATTGATCGCCCAAGGGCTGTTCCCGGGCTGCGTGCGCTGCTGCCATCGACAGTTCACCGCCGCCAGCCGCGCCTTTTGATGCCAGGCCGTTATCAAACTGCGCGTGATTGTAGGGGCGGACCCGTGTGTCCGCCCTCAGCGACCGCAAATACCTGAGCGTCCATAATTCTATAATCGCATTGTTTCTATGGACTGGGGGATTGTGTTTTTGCGAGCGCCCGGGGGCACACATGGGTGCCCCCCTTGTATCTGCGCCGTTTGACTGCAACTCGCTATTAGAAGGTCGCGCTTCGGACGAATTTCTTCTAGAGAATAAAACTTACAGATAATAAAGACAGGAAAAGCCCCGGAGGGCCAAGGCGATGGGGATTACCAGAGACGTACCAGACAAGGGGCCTGCAGCCGGTGGACCTCATCCATTTTCTCCTTGCCTTGGTCCACCTGAAACAAAAGTTTTTCCAGGAGGTTTTGAGCTTCTTCCAAGGAGAGGGGGTCTAAGCGGGAGGCCTTCTCGTTCTCCGAAGAGATTAGAGAGATTACCTCCGGCGGAGCCAGGGCCGTTTGCCCTTTGGGCCTGCGGGTGCGCTTTCCCGAGGCGGACTTGCCGCGCACTACTTTTAAGCTGGATTCCTCTTTCATAATCCTTTTCCCGGTTGCGCCCCTCCGCTCCGACTATACCCTGCTTCTGTATCGGCTTTTTAAGGTTAACTCTTTAAAAATTAGCGGATTGTATAATTACTGATAATTCAGTGTGTTATACTGGTCATAAATCCATGGGCAGTGGAAAAGAGGGGGCATGGCCAATTTTTTTGGACTGACATTACTGGCGTACCTGGCGGGTTCCATCCCCTTCGGCCTGGTGGTGAGCCGGGCTCTGGGGGGCCCGGACCCCCGGGGGCTGGGCAGCGGCAACCTAGGAACCGCCAATCTTTACCGGCTTCTGGGATGGAAGGCCGGGGCGCTCACCCTTCTGGGCGACACCCTGAAGGGGACCTTGCCGGTGCTCCTGGCCGGCTTCCGGCTGGACCCGGGCCCCTGGCGGGAAAGCGCCATGGCCGTGGTGGCAGCCGCCGCGGTGCTGGGCCATATCCTTCCTATCTACTTGAAGTTTAAGGGCGGTAAAGGCGTAGCCACCACCTTTGGGGTGGTGACGGCGTTGGCGCCGGGGGCGGCGTTCAACCTGGTCCTGGTCTATATTATGGCCTTGGCCTGGACCCGCATCTTTTCCCTCAGCGCCTTGATTTGCGCCTGGTTGCTGCCCGTGGCCGTGGGGCTGTTCTCCGATTCCAAGGCCTATCTCCTGCTGGCGGGCGGCCTCTCGGGGCTGATCCTGGTCTGCCACCGGGAAAACCTGGAAAGGCTTTTCAAAGGGGAAGAACCTCGCATATAATAGTGGTCAGTGGCCAGTGATCAGTAAAGGATTAAAGGCTGAAAGCCAAAAGCTGATAACTGATTAATGATAACTGAGCCTTTTGCAAAATGTTTATTTAATCATAATTCTCTCTGCGCATTCTCTGCGTCCTCTGCGTCTCTGCGGTAAAAATAAGGAGGAATTCACCGCAGAGACGCAGAGAGCGCAGAGAAAAGACTTTTGCAAAGGCTCGATAACTGATCACTTAACCCCTGGTCGATCTCGGCCCCGCCCTTACCTTTAGAAACGGAGGGAGACAATGCTGGTAAAAGATTGGATGACCAAAGACCCCGTGACCATTACTGATGAAACTTCCATGATGAAGGCCATCCATATGATGAAGGAGCGGCGTTTCCGGCGCTTGCCGGTGCTCCACGAGGGCAAGCTGGTGGGGCTGGTCACCGACCGGGACCTGAAGGAGGCCTCGCCTTCCAAAGCCACCACCCTGGATGTGCATGAACTCTATTACCTCCTGGCGGAACTGCAGATCAAAGAGATTATGAGCCGGAATCCGGTTACGGTTTCTCCCGAGGACACCGTGGAGCGCGCGGCCCAAGTGATGCTGGAAAAGACCATCTCCGGCCTGCCGGTGGTGGATGACCGCGGCCATTTAGTAGGGATCATCACCCAGTCCGATGTGTTCAAGGCCTTTATTGATATCACCGGGGTCAAACAGGGGGGGGTGCAGGTGGGCCTGCGCCTGGAAGACCGGCCCGGTCTGATCAAGGAGGTGGTGGACCTGCTCCGGGCCAAAGGGGCCCGGTTCGTCAGCTTGCTCAGTCATTATGCTGCCGCCCGGGAGGGCTACCGGGACGTCTATCTCCGGGTCAAGAATCTCAGCCCGGAGGCGCTCCAGGCGGCCAAGGAAGAACTGGCCAGGCATTTCGAAGTCTTATATGTGATCAATGATGATGAAAAGGCGTGATAATCTTTAAGGAGCGGTCATCTGCGGTAATGCCTCAGCTCTCCACGGCCACGCCGCCGGAGGTGCAAACCTTCGGCCCCATCAAATTCATCCCCGGCAAAAAGGGGGGACGCTATCCCTATTGCCATTCCCTGGTCATCGAAGGGGACGAGACCTGGGTGGTGGACCCCGCCTCGGATAAGGACTACCTGCGCCGTCTGGCCCGGACCCGGCGGGTGACCCGCGTCTTTATCAGCCATTTTCATGAAGATCACCAAAAATATAACCATCTCTTCCCCCAGGCCCGGTTTCACGTGCCGGCCGCGGAGGCGGAGGCTTTCCGGTCCGTGGAGGCCGCCTTGGACCTGATGGGCCTCGTGGACTCCCAATCCCGGGCATATTGGGGGGAAATCATGGTGCAGCAATTCCATTTCCGGCCTTTGCAGGATTTGGCGCCCTATGAGCCCGGCCAGCGCTTCCAGCAGGGGGAGGTCACCCTGGAAATCATCCCTGCCCCCGGACATACCCCTGGGCACAGCTGCCTTTATTTCCCGGAGCAGGACCTGCTGTTCCTGGCTGACGTGGACCTTACCCCCTTTGGTCCCTGGTATGGGGATCAGACCTCTTCCCTGGAGGCTTTTGAGGCCACCCTGAAAAGCCTGGCCGGTTTCCGGGCCCGGACCTATATCACCGCCCACGAACAAGGGGTTTTCAGCCGGGAGGAATTTCAGGCCGCATTGCCTGCCTACCGCAGGTCCATCGCCGCCCGGGAAGAGCGCCTCCTGGAGCTCCTGCAGACTCCCAAGACCGTGAAACAACTGGCGGACCGCCATTTCTTCTATGGCAAGCCCAAGGACCCTCATTTTATATACCACCACATCGAAACCCAGATGCTGACCAAACACCTGGAGCGGCTGCTGCTCCAGGGCCGCGTCCGCCACAGCAACGGCGCTTATGTTGTTAATAAAAGATAAGTATTTTTGTAGGGGGGGCACCCATGTGTGCCCCCTGGACGTTCGCAAAAACACAACCCCTTTCCCTAACCATCAGTACAACCATGAAATTAACGCAGTTGTATTTGCGGCCGCCGGGGCGGACACATGGGTCCGCCCCTACAACCGCACAGCCGGCCACAAAATCCTGGCATTTTCCCGGCGGCCGCGTCATAATCTGGCAAAGCTTGCTGGCCGATTATCCGCATTTCGGGGGACGAAGATGGAGCTGCAAAACCTGACCTGCCCGGTGTCGCTGCAAAAACTGCTGGTATGTGTCGATGATTCTCCGGATAGCGCCGGGGCCATTACCGCGGGCCTGGCCCTGGCCCGGGCCTGTAACAGCAAGCTGTTTCTGCTGCAGGTGGTGGAAGTTATCC
>JAKAKP010000007.1 GCA_021813445.1 Deltaproteobacteria bacterium | reverse complement strand
CTCCGGGCTCCAGGGTGAGCACCAGGGCATTATGGATCAGGATATCCGCCGGGCCGGGGGGGTTAACCAGCGGGGAGTTCAAGGTCCGGCCCGGCCTTCGGTGGGGGTAGGAGAGTCTTCCCGATACTTGCCTCTGATGGCCACAATTAGCTCATGAATGGCAAAAAAAGCGGCCACCACCTCCGGGTCAAACTGCTTGCCCGCCTGCTCCCGAATCACGACCAGGGCCTCTGCCTCGGGCAGAGATTCCTTGTAGATCCGTTTGGAGACCAGGGCGTCGTAAACGTCGGCCAGGGTGACGATCCGGGCGGCCAGGGGGATTTCTTCCCCCTGCTTGCCAGGGCCAAAATGGACGGAGTCGGCGAAGATATCGCGGATTTTGCCGGGATAGCCCCCGCCATCCCAGCGTTCGTGATGATTTAGGGCGATTTCCGCGCACATGATGTCCAGATCGGAGGACCGGTTTTCAAAGAGCCGGGCCCCATAAATGGTGTGGTACTTCATGATGGCATATTCATTGTGTTCCAACCTGCCGGGTTTCTTCAAAATCAGATCGGGGATGGCGATCTTCCCCAGATCGTGCAGCATGGCTGCGATCCGGATCAGGTCCTGGGTCTTGTTGATTTCCGGTTCGGGCACGCCCCGGTCCAGGGCCCATTGGTGATAGATCTCTGCGGCATAAGCGCCAACGCGGTTGGCATGGGTCCCGGTTTCTTCGGGGTCATGGAGTTCGCACATTCTGATCATGCGCAGGATCACCTCCCGGGTCAATTGGGCCCGTTCCACTGCGGCTGCGGCATTATTGGCGAAATAACCCGCAATCATCATGTCGCGTTCAGTGAAAGGAATGCTTTCTCCTTCCCGGTCCAGGGCGTTAATGATCTCCATGACGCCCACGATCTTGTTCCGGCTGGTTTTCAAAGGCAGGACCAGGAGGGATTTGGTCCGGTAACCCGAGGCCCGGTCATATGAACTATTAAAGGTGAACGGCCCGGACTCGGGCATCTTGTAGACATCGTCAATCAGGAGCGGCTCGCCGGTGCAGGCGACATAGCCGGCGATGGAACGGTTGTCCAGGGGCAGCGTATTGCTGGTGTAAATATGCTTGGTGCGGGCGGAGCTAAAAAGCCGGTCGTTATGGAGATAACTGAAATTCAGCATGCCGTTTTCCACCAGATAGATGGAACCGGCCTCTGCAGCCGTGAGCTGCCTGGCCTCCAATAAAACCGCATCCAGCAGGGCGTCCAGGTCCTTAAGTTGATGCAGCTCCTCCATAATGCTCAGGAGCTTTTGGAAGTCGTCAGATTCGTGGCTTCGCACCAAGTTCCCGGCTCCCCTAAGGCCAGAGGTTTTGGGGCAAAGAGAGGGAAGCCAGTGGCTCCCCTCCCTTCAATCGTCTCTCATCTAGTGATATCCATGGGCGCGCCGCTTTGTTCGGCCACGGCCTGCAAAAACTTGGTCCAGTTGATGCGGCCGGCCAGCCCCCGGTCGCTGGCGCGCGAGACGGCATATTTCACCATATCCGGGATCTTCGAGTAGATGTCTTCGTGGACCTCCACAAAGATCTGGCCTTTAAGAAAGCCGAATTTAACCGGCTCATAGATGACGTCCACGGTGGTGCCCACCGGGGTCATATCAAACAGTTTTTCAATGTCCTCGGGATAGTGGCGGATGCAGCCGTGGCTCACCAGGCGGCCCACGCCCATGGGCGCGTGGGTGCCGTGGAGGCCGTAATGGGACAGACCCAGCCAGCGGCTGCCCACGGGACAGTCATCCCCCGGCGGCATATAGGCCATGCCGTATTTGGCCTGGAGATGCTTGGGGATGTGCCAGCCGGGGTTGACGGATTTACTCTGCACCCGGAAGTGTTTGCCGATGGGCGACTTATAATCCAGGACGCCGATGCCGATGGGAAAGGTGTAGACTTCGCCTCGGTCCGGGAAAAAGCGGTAGCCCCGCATTTCCGCCACGTTCAGCAGGTAGCCGGGATAATGAGAGCGCTCGGGAATGATCCACTGGGTGGGGATGCCGATGTCTGTCTCCCAGGGCAGGTAGAAATGGTCCAGATTCCGGTGATCGTTGGCCAGTTCATAGAAACCCAGGTCGTATTGCCGGGTGATCTGGTATAAATTTTCATAGCGCACTATGTGATGCTTCTGGGGCTGCCCCACCACGGTGACGGCCTCCGGGTCGAAGCCCGGGCCCCGGGGCAGGCGGTAGTGGAACGGCCCCGCGCCCCAGGCCGCGGGTGTCGCGCCCAGCGTGCCAATAAGTAGAAACCACGCCAGAATTCGGGGAACTATTGACATTAATGACATTTTATATGAAAAAGGAGTGCATAGAAAGGGAAAAGGGGTTGTCAGCAAGGAGGCCGCAGCCGTCAGAATGATTCTGGACGCCCACACCCATATCTTTCCTACGGAGGTCTGCCGTCGGCGGGAGGACTTTTTCGCCGCTGAGCCGGCCTTCCGTCTGCTCTACGAATCCCCCAAGGCCCGATTGGCGGCGCCGGAGGAGATGCTTCAGGCCCTGGAAGAGCAAGGGGTCGAAGCCGCGGTGATCCTCGGCTTTCCCTGGCGCCAGGAGCGCCTTTGGCGGCGGCACCATGAAGTGATCCTGGAAGCCATGCGCCGCTGGCCCCAGAGGCTCATCGGCTTCTGCGCGGTACACCCCCTGGAGCCCGGCGCCCCCCGGGAAGTGGAGCGCTGCCTCCGGGACGGCTTCCGGGGCGTGGGCGAGCTGGCCTGGTACCTGGAGGACCTGGGGGAGGAACTGCCCCGCAGCCTGGCCCCCATCGCCGAACTCTGCCAGCATTTCCGCGTGCCCTTGATGCTCCACATGAATGACCCCGTGGGGCACGACTATCCGGGCAAAGGGGTCATATCCCTGCCCGCGGTCTACCGGCTCATCCGCGATTTTCCGGAAGTGACCTGGATCCTGGCCCACTGGGGCGGGGGGCTCCCTTTCTACGGCCTGATGAAAAAAGAGGCCCCGGAGGTTTTCCGTAAGGTCTATTTCGACACCGCGGCCTCGCCGTACCTCTACCGCCCTGCGATCTACCGCCTGGCCGCGGAGATGGTGGGGGTGGAAAAGGTTCTTTTCGGCACCGATTATCCCCTGCTCCCTGTCAGCCGGTATTTGAAGGATATGGAGAATGCGGGACTGCCGGAGGAATGGCAGGAAATGATTTTGGGGAGGAATCTGGCGGGGCTGTTGGGGATTTAGCTGTCAGTTGTCAGTTGAAAGAACAGCAAAAAATGGTGTGTAGAATGTATCCTACTCCCTGTTGCTAAGTTGCATCTGGGAGCGGAAATATTCGCTAAGCTCCTGCTCTGAAAGTCATAATGCGCAGGCTGGAAAGCCTGCGCCACCAATTTTTCATCACTAAAAAAAACGTACTATATAAGTTTTATGAGAAGTATTATTGACAAAGGAATCTCATGGAGCACACTTCTGACATTTTGGTAATGGGCTCAGGACTGGCCGGATTGGGTTACGCCCTGAAAGTGGCGGATTTCGCCACCGTGAATCTGGTGACCAAACGGGGGCTGACCGAAACCTCCACCAGCAAGGCCCAGGGCGGCATCGCCGCGGTGCTGGGGCCGGATGACCGCTTTGAATATCACATCCAGGACACCCTCACCGTGGGGGAAGGCCTGTCCCATCAGGATATCGTCGACCTGGTGGTGCGCCAGGGGCCGGAGCGCATCAAGGAATTGGTGAGCCTGGGGGCCCATTTCGACGTGGGCGCGGACAACGGCTTTGACCTGGGCCGGGAAGGCGGCCACTCCCGGCGGCGCATCATCCATGCCCACGACATGACCGGTGCGGAAGTGGAGCGCATCCTGGCGGAAAAGGTGCTGGCCCACCCCAATATCCGGGTCTTCGAGAATCACATGGGGGTGAATCTCTTTACCGAAGAGCGGGTGGTGCGCCGGGGGCGGTCCGTGGTCAACCGGGAGGCCAACTGCCTGGGGGCCTATGTCCTCAACCGCCTGACCGGCGAAGTGGATACCTTCAGCGCGGCCATTACCCTCCTGGCCACGGGCGGCGTGGGCAAGGTTTATCTCTATACCAGCAACCCGGACATCGCCACCGGCGACGGCATCGCCATGGCCTACCGGGCCGGGGCCACGGTGGGCAATATGGAGTTTGTGCAATTCCACCCCACCTGCCTCTATCATCCGGAAGCCAAGAACTTCCTCATTTCCGAGGCCTTGCGGGGAGAAGGCGCCATTCTCAAGGACAGCCGGGGCCAGGCCTTTATGGAAAAATACCATGCCTTGAAAGACCTGGCCCCCCGGGACACCGTGGCCCGGGCCATCGACCTGGAACTGAAGAAAAGCGGCGAAGACTGCGTTTACCTGGACATCAGCCACCGGCCCGCAGACTTCGTGACCGGCCGCTTCCCCAACATCTACCAGAAATGCCTGGAGTACGGCATCGACATCACCAAGGAGCCCATTCCGGTGGTGCCCGCGGCCCATTACATGTGCGGCGGGGTAGCCACGGACGGGTTCGGCCGCACTACCATTTCCAATCTCTTTGCCGTGGGCGAGGTCTCCATGACCGGGTTGCACGGAGCCAACCGGCTGGCCAGCAACTCCCTGCTGGAGGCCCTGGTCTTTTCCCATCAGGCGGCCCTGGTGGCTAAAGAGATCCTCCCCGGCTTAAAGACCCACGGAGCCGGCCACCTGCCGGAATGGAACCCTTTTGGAGCCACAGACAGCGAAGAGGCAGTGGTGGTCACCCACAACTGGGATGAAATCCGGCGTTTCATGTGGAACTATGTGGGCATCGTCCGCACGGACCGCCGCCTGCTCCGGGCCCAGCACCGCATCGATTTGATCAACCAGGAGATCCAGGAATATTACTGGAACTTTTTAATCACCAGCGATCTTTTGGAATTGCGCAATATCGCCACGGTGGCCAATCTCATCATCCGCATGGCCCTGCGCCGCAAAGAGAGCCGGGGGTTGCACTATAATCTGGATTACCCCCAGCGGGATGACCAGCATTTCCATCATGACACCCTACTTTCCGCAGAAGGCTGGCAAGATGGCGGGTGAGAAGATCCTGTTGGCGGATGATGAACCGCAAATTTTAGAGCTGCTCACCGAGTTCCTGGAGGGGCAGGGCTATATGGTGCGAGGCGCGACGGACGGCCTGCAGGCTCAGGCCGTATTGGTAAAAGAGGAATTCACCGTGGCCCTCTTGGACTTGAAACTGCCGGGACTTTCCGGTCTGGAGCTACTCTCGATCATCAAAGCCCGTTCCCCGGAAACCGAGGTCATTCTCTTTACCGGCAACGCCGAGGTGGAAAGCGCGGTGCAGGCCTTACGCCTGGGAGCCTACGACTACCTGCTGAAATCGGACCTCCTGCTGGCCGACCTCCAGGCGGTCATCAACCGGGCTCTGGAGCGGCGACGGCTGACCCAGACCAACCGCACCCTGCTGGAAAATTTGAGCCAGACCCAGGCGGAACTGGCCCAGCGCCGGGCTGCGGAGCTCACCCAGATCAGGCGTATCGGCGAGACCCTGGCGGGGCCCCTGACCGGCCGGCAAATCGCCCAAGGCATGCTTAATCTTATCTGGGAGAGCCTTTCTCTTTCTGTCCTGGGTCTGGAGCTCCGGGGCAACGGTGAAGAGCTGCCCCGGGAAGCTTACCGCCGGCAGCCGGAGGTAGCGGATGCCACCCTGGGGGCCTTTAAATCCTGGCTGAAGGACCAGATCAATGGCTGGCCCCCTGACTGGGTGGCTGCTTCAGGCCAGGAAGAACAGATCCAGGAGGCGCCGCTGCCGGCTATGCTTAGGACCCCGTTGCAGGCCGGGGAAGTCAAAGGTCTGGTGGCGGCGGGGCGGGAGGCCCCCTTCTCTCCCGAGGAAAGCGAGCTCTTCCGCATTTTTGCTCTCCAGGGGAGTGCGGCTTTAAAAAACCTGATGCTCTATGAGAAAGTGAGAAGCCTGGCCATCAGGGATGGTCTGACAGGTTTGTATAATTATCGCTACTTCTGGGAAGTGCTGCACCGGGAAGTGGAATTGGCCCGCCGCTACCACCGCTCCCTGACTTTGCTTTTTCTGGATATCGATGATTTCAAGAAGGTAAACGACACCTTAGGCCACCGGGTGGGGGACCTGGTCTTGAAGGCCTTGGGCACTTTTCTCCGGGAGGCGGTGCGTCATGCCGACCTGGTTTGCCGCTATGGCGGTGAAGAGTTCGTGGTCCTCCTGGCCGAAACCGGCTATGACCAGGCCCTGATTTCCGCGGAGCGTCTCCGGGAAGGCGTTGCTCAGATTTTAGTGGAAGTGCCGGAGGAAAACCTACATTTTACCGTCAGTATCGGTGTCGCGGAACTAAAGCCGGGCATGGACGGAGACGATCTGGTGAAGGCCGCGGACATCGCCCTTTACCGGGCCAAGCAGACGGGGAAAAACCGGATCTGCGGATTTTGACAGACCCATCTCTCACCGCATCTTCTTAACGAATGCAATATATGGCCCTCAAAACCAGGCCAACCCATGAAAAATAAAATTATTCTCTTGGTAGTATCCCTGGTGGCGGGTTTAATGATCTGTGAGGGCATCACCCGTTTAATACGGCCCGCGTCCGATATTTTTCCGGCCCAGCCGGCCATCGACCCACTTTTGGGCCATCGAATTCTTCCTTTCCAATCCGGCCATGACGCCCGGGGATTTAGAAACGCGGATGCCGCCGGCGATTTCCCGGTGGTCTGTATCGGCGATTCCCAAATGTATGGAGCCGGCATCGCCCGCGAATCAGCCATTCCCCAGCAATTGGGGCGGATGATCAATCAGCGGGTTTACAACATGGGCATGGGAGGATATGGACCGGTCCAATATTACCAGCTCTCAAAACAGGCCCGGGGACTCCATCCTCAAAAGATCATCATTGCCTTTTTTCTGGGCAACGATCTGCTGGACGCCTACTTTATGGCGGAGCGCAATGAGCCCTGGAGATGGCTGCAGCAGGAAATGGGACCGGAAAAGCAACTGGACTCTATTCCCCCCTGCTCGCAACATGTTGAGCCCTTAAACATCCATGATCTATATTATGCTCCTGAGGTCATCACCTTGCAGCTCAAACAAAGGGGCTCTCTCATCTGGCGGGTGCATTCTTTTCTGCGGTTGCATTCGGCTTTGTATGCCTTGCAGTATGAATGCGTGGTAAAACCCCTGGTTCAACGCCTCTTCGAGCGGAAAAAATACCTCAGCCAACCCGGAGCTTTTGCCTGCCCCCAAATAGACACCATCTTCACTCCGGGGCTTGATCTAAAAAGAATTGATCTCCAAGACCGGCTAGTGCGCCAGGGTATCCTGATTACCCAGAGAATTATTGAGCTGATGGCCCGGGACTATCCTCGAGGAGCATTGCTGTTTACCTTCATCCCCACCAAAGAAGCCGTTTATTATAATTATTTGAAAAAGGCGAAAGTGCCGCTGCCTCGTGCATTCACCTGCTGTGTTCACTATGAAAAAGCGGCCACCGCCTGGCTGACCCGGGTCATCAATGCCGCCGGCTTGCAGGTGGTGGATGTCTTTCCGGCCCTGGAAAAAGCCGCGCTTGATGGTAAACTCCTCTATCATTTCACCAGCGACGCCCATTTAAACGCGGCAGGCGCCCGCATCGTGGCCACCTGCCTGGCTCAGGCCCTGGAAAAAGAGGGTAAGGCCGCTCAACCCCGATAACGGCCGCAGGCCGGTTCAGGGATTACGCCCCGGCAAGTCTTTCCCCAGTAGTTCCGCCAACTTATTATAAACCAGTTGGGCTATCAACCTATAGCCTTCTTCAGTGCAGTGCCCATAGCGGTGGTTGAAAATCTCGCCGGGATCCCGCAGCCCCAAATAGGCAAGAATTCCTGGGCCTAAGTTCAAATAGGTGATTTTGTCCCGGTCTAGCTCATCCATGACTGGCTGATAAACCCACCTGCCGAGCTTCTTGAAGTTAACCAGGTCCGGGTAAATGGGAACCAGCACGATCAGGGGGTATTTCCCCCGGGCCGCGGCTTCGGCGCGGAAGGCCTTCATGATGGCCAAAGTAATGGCCAGGGCATGGGAGGGATGGTCCTTTTTAAAAAATTCATAGTATTGGGGGGTTCCCTGACGCCAGAGGGAGAAGAGAAAAGGCATGCTTTTAATAAGGGACAGGGTATAGGGAAAGCGCAGCGCCTGGACTCCGCTAGGCCCGCCCGGGAGGAAAAACTCATCGGGAAGATTTGGCGCCGGGTTCCTGATGAAGGCGTAATACTCCGCCTCGGTGAATTTCGGAGGGGGGATCAATTCCAACTGTCCTTCGGCGCCCAAGATAAAGCGAGGTTTGGTGCCCAATTGGGGGCCGGGAATGATGAAATTGCGCACCCGGTTGACGCTGCGGCGAATATTATCGGAGGAAAAGACCAGCAGCACGACCTTTGCCTGGTCTTTCAGGTTCGTCTTAAAGCGCAGATAAGCCTGGTCGGTGCCGTAGCCGTTCATGCCGAAATTGGCCACCCGGCAATGAAGCAACCCGGATAAAACATTGCCCCAGGCATGGAGCCGGTCCACTTCGTCACTCCAGGCAAAGGAATCGCCGTAAATGGAAACTTCGGTGGGCTGGCTCTCGGGGTCCGGATATGCCGGAGTGACCCGGGAACCGGTTGCGTCCAACTCCCCGGAGCCCACGGCCCCGGGGGAAGGCCAACCCAGAAGGGGGTCCAGCCGGGCCTCATAGGTGGCATAAGTCTCAGTGACGTGGGGCCAATAGATCTTGCCGTGCCGGTGGAGAAAGATGCCTACGCCGAAACTCAGGCCCTCCAAAACCACCAGCCCGAGGAGGATGGAAACCGCGGTTAGTAGCGTTTGGGGACGTTGTTTTCCCATATTCAACCGATCCGTTTAAAGAGCTTTTATATATAATATCCTCTGAGAAAAATTGGCACATCCATGCCCTGGTTACTGAATTTGGAAAACCGCCGGAGCATAAAAAATCGTTGGTTCAAGTGCTTAATGCCTAACGAAACCAGCTGCTGGGAAAGATTTGCAACTAAGCTTATGCAGCAGCATACCCCAAAAAAAGTTTAATAGCTTTACCTAAAAGAAGAAGCTGTCTAGATAAAATCGCTCCTGGGAAAAATGAGAGCATCTCCAGGGCTCAATATCATCTATTGTGCCATGCCGTCCTAATGGAGCGGCTGGCAAAGTGGGCCCGGAAGAATAAGGTGGTCTTTGTGGACGGCATCAGGGCCTTGGGCCAGGACCGCAGCACTCTGTTGTCCTGGGTGCATCTATCTCCCCAGGGGAACGGAATCTTGGCCCAAGCCCTGGCCAACGCAGTTTATGATAATGTTTGCAAAACCGGCGGGTACGGCAGGTGAAATGAGAACCCCGTTTTTTCCTAAGTCAGGGAATAAAGTCCACCACTTGATAGCCGTGTTGTTTCAAAACCTCGATGATGGGGTCTAGATTGCATTTGGTGATGCGGAAGTAGTATGAGCGTTTCCCCTCTTTGGCTGGCCCCAGGGCCACATTGATGATCCCGCCCCCCGCCTCCTTGATCAGGCGGGTGACCTCCTCCAAAACCTCCGGCCGGTCTTCCAGGAGCAGGTCCAGGCGGGAACTGGTGCGCAGCAGCCCCAGCATGGACAGAAACGCGGAGATCAAGTCCATCATAGTGATGACCCCCACCAATCTGCCGCCCTCCAACACCGGCATGCCCCCGATTTTGTGCTCATAAATCAACCGGGCCGCCTCCTCCACCTGGGTGTCGGGGGTAACGGAGATGGGGGACTTGAGCATCACATCCTCCACCGTGATCTTTTCCAGCATGGAGGCCAGGAGCACCTCCCGTAAGTCCCGGGAAGTAATCCAGCCCACCATATGGTCGTTTTTCACCACCGGCAGGTGGCGGATGTTATGCTTCTGCATCAATTTCAGGGCCTGGCCCACCCTTTTGTCGGGAGAGATGGTCACGGGATTGGCGCTCATGATCTTGCTAACCTGCATCTGCCCCCTCCTGGAGAAAATTGATCCACCTTAAAACAAAATGGCGGGAATTTCAAGGAAATTCCCGCCCTGGGAAAGACAAGCAGTCAGTGAAAACTCACAAGCTTCCAAGCATTACTGACCACTGGTTACTGATCACTGTCAGTTCGTGGCCAGCACCGTTTGCAGGGTGGCGACCACGTGTTCGGCCTCGCCGATATAGGTGGACATATTGGCCCGGTGGTTGGCCAGAATGCCGTCTTTGCTGCCGTTGGTCACCACCCAGGGGTCAAGGTGGGAGGCGGTGTGCAGGGCGTGGATGGCGTCTTCCAGGAGCTTATGGGAGTTCTTTTTCAGCAGCTCCTGGTGAAACTCCTCCTTGACGGCCTCCAGCATCTGGGACATGCCCAGGGCCAGTCCCCGGGCAAAGTAAAAGTAGTCGTCCACCACCCACCAGGAAACTTTGGAGCCGTCGGCCTCCGTGTCCTTGATCAGATTATGGTAGCTGGAGCCCAGAATGTCTTTATAAGCGGCAGTGAGGGCGATAAGGTTATCCACCCGGGGGTAAAAACGGCTGCGGCCCTTGCGCAGAGACTCGATGTACTTTTCCAGGTCCCCCATGGCTTCCCGGTATTTGCCCGAGGCCGAGGGGAACCAGTACTTGTCGGGACTGACCATAATGAAATCCCGGGCCTCATTGATGTTGGGGTCGTAGGCCTCGGTGATGGCAAACCGGGTCAGGTTTTCGTTCAGGACCAAGATGGTACGGCGCGCTACCTCCAGGACGCCCAGTTGGATGTTATTGACGTTATCGGTGAGCCCCATCTTGCCGAAAATGATGGAATTGGGACGCCAGCCGAAAATGGTCTTGTTCACCTGGTCGTCCAGGATTTTAATCAAAGCCCGGGTAAAGATCTCGCCTCTTACCGGCTCCGGCCGCGCCGGTGTTATCCCTTGCGGTGGAGGGGGGGCTTTATGTTCCGTCTCCGGGGCCGCCGCCGGGGTCGCCGGCAGTGGCGGAGCGGCAGCGGGCTCAGCAACCGGGGGAGCAGCCCCGGGTTTTTCTATCTGTGCGCTTTCCGGGGCCGCGGGAGGCTCCAGCTTACCGGGCCGTTCCAACTCATGGTAAGCTCCCCAAACGAACAACCCGCCTAAAAAGATGAGGACTACCAGGGTCACCAGGAGGAAACGGTAACGCAACAGGGTCTTCAGTTTGCCGGTATCCGGGACCGGGGCTTCCGGAGACCGGGGCACAGGCAGACGTCGTTCCGGTTGCGGCTCGGGATTAGCCATCATAAATATCTTGACTCCTACTTCGGAGACTCTGGTTTCCCAGGATGATCCGAGAAGATCTCCGCCGTGAATGTGAAAATACGGGTATCCGGGTCTTTCCAGGCGTCAGGCGGCAGCCCGGCCTTGCAGCAGGTCTGCTGCAGAAAGGTGGTCCGATTCCAGCCGAAATCCACCGCCACCTGAGGGAGAAGCAGCCCCCGGTTTAAGCCTCTTTCGATGTATAAGCCGTGCTTGCCCATCTGGATCTTCTCAACCTGCGCCTGCGCCAGAGGCTGCATGGGCGTCAGCACCGAGATCTCCACCTCCAGGTCGGCCAATTCCGTTTCCCGCAAAGGCAGGAACCGGGGGTCATGAAAAGCCGCGGCCGCGGCCATTTCCACCACCGCCTGTCCCAGGGGTTTGACAGCTTCCAGGTAACCGATGCAACCCCGGAGTTGGCCCCGGCGGTGCAGGGTGACAAAGACGCCCCGGCGCTCGCCCAGCGTGGGGGAGGCGCCTGCCACGGCAGGGACCGCTTCCCCTTTGAGGTGAGCCCGGATGCTTTCCCTGGCCAGTTGCAACAACTGCTGTTTATCTGCCTCGCTGATGCTCATCGCAGTTTCTCCCCCCCAAGTTGGCGGCGCCGGCAGGCTGATGGCAGCATAGACCCCTAAGAGTAATAATAATGGGAGAAATCGAGAGGTTGACATGCATCTGGTCCCCGGGATGCAACAGGCCCGGTATCCGCCTTGTATTTCATATAACCAGGAGTTACGGCCTCTGTCAATGGCAAAGGGCCGGAAGGACTTCTACTCTTGAAAAGATCGGCCTCACGCAAAGACGCCAAGGCGCAAAAGGAAGACGTAAAAATTGAAATCAAAGACGGTTTATTCTCGCTTTTGCAAAAGTCTTTTTCTCTGCGCATCCTCTCTCTGCGCCCTCTGCGCCTCTGCGGTGAAAAAAAAAGAAAATTCACCGCGGAGCCGCAGAGGACACAGAGAGGTTTTGAATTGGCCTCTAGGACACCATCCAGGGCTACGGTTCCATTGCTGAAAATGCCTTTGGCAAAAATGACAAAACTAGATTAAAATAAAAGGGAAAATAAGATTTCCCCCAAAAACCTGCCCCGGATTATGCAGACATATCCAGTTTTCGCCTTAATCACCGGCAAGCCCTGCCTGGTAGTGGGCGGCGGTAGCGTGGCCGAGCGCAAGGTCCAGGACCTGCTCATGGCCGGGGCCCGGGTGACGGTGGTCAGCCCGGTTCTCACCCCGGCGCTGGCGGCCCAGGCCAGTAAGGGAGAAATCCGCCACCTCCCGGGGGATTTTCAGGAGGAGCAGGTGGCCGGCATGGCCCTGGTGATCGGGGCCACAGACGATATGGCGGTCAACGCCCGGGTGAGCGCCGCGGCCCAGGCCCGGGGTATCTGGGTGAACATCGTGGACCAGCCGGAGCTGTGCACCTTCATCGTCCCGGCCCAGGTGCGCCGGGGGGACCTCACCCTGGCCATCAGCACCGGCGGCGCGTCCCCGGCCCTGGCCCGGAAGATCAGGGAGGACCTGGAAGGCCATTTCGGCCCGGAATACGGGCCTTACCTGGCCCTGATGCAGGCTATACGCGCCCGGGTCCTGGAAGCCCGCCGGGGGGACCCGGATAATGCCGCCCTGTTTAAACGCCTGGTGGACAGCCCCCTGCTCCCGGCCCTGCGCCGGGGGGATGCGGCCGAGGTGCGGCGCCTCCTCCAGGAGGTTTTGGGGGAGATTTTGGATGCCGCAGCTTTGGCAATAATCTTGGAAAAGGCAGGTTAGCAGGTTGCTGATTGGAAATAGTTCAAGGTTCAAAGTTCAAAGTTAAAACTGCGAGTAATAACTTTGAACCTTGAACTTTGAACTTTGAACCGACCGAAGACAAACCCATGGGCAATGCCTTGATCTATCTGACGCTCATCGCCTATTTCGGGGCCACGGCCCTGTGGCTGGCGTTTTTCCTGGCGCAGCGGGAGAACCTCTGCCGGGCCGGGGCCTGGCTGCTGGCCATCGGCCTGGTTTTTCACACCATAGCCCTGATTGCCCGCACCTGGGCCGCGGGCTACCTGCCCGTGGCCACCTTCGGGCAGTCCCTGCTGGTCTCGGCCTGGGCCCTGGTGGCCGCATTCCTCATTCTTTACTGGCTCTTGCCCATTAAAGTGCTGGGGGCTCTGAGCGCGCCCCTGGCGGCCCTGATGGTTTCCGGCGATCTGCTCCTGCCCCAGGGGCATGGCGTGGTCTCCCCCCTGCTCCAGAGCCTGTGGCTGACCGTGCACATCATCCTGGCCCTGCTGGGGAACGCGGCCCTCACCCTGGCCTGTCTGGGGGGTATTTTTTATCTGATCCAGGAGCGGCAACTGAAAGCCAAAAGATTCGGCTTTTTCTACCGCCGCCTGCCCTCTCTGGAGCAACTGGACGCCCTCAATTACTGGTGTCTGACCATCGGTTTCCCCCTGCTCACCGCGGGCATCATCACCGGCTCCCTTTATGCCCAGCACGTCATGGGGAGGTTCTGGCACTGGGACCCCAAGGAAATCCTCACCGTCCTGGCCTGGCTGATTTATGCGGTTCTGCTCCATGAACGCCTGGCCGTGGGCTGGCGGGGCCGGCGGGCCGCGATCCTGGCCATCTGCGGCTTCCTGGTCCTGCTCGTGGCGTTTGTGGGGTCCAACCTGTGGTTTACCGGCTACCACAGTTTCGCCAGTTTTCTGAAAAAACCATGAACCTGGTGCTTGTCGGCCTCAATCACAAAACTGCGTCCGTGGACCTCCGGGAAAAACTGGCAGGGCTGCTCACGGACCTGGACGCGGCTTATCAGCACCTGCGGAAGCAGCCAGCTATGGCGGAACTGGTGCTTTACGCCACCTGCAACCGGGTGGAGAGCCTGTGCGCCACTGAGGAACCGGACGCGGCCATCGCCCATTTCCGCGCCTTTTTTGTAGGCCACAAGGTGCCTCCGGGCGACTTGGAGGCATCTCTTTATATTCATCGAGACCGGGACGCGGTGCAGCATCTTTTCCGGGTGGCGGCCAGCCTGGATTCCCTGGTGGTGGGGGAGCCCCAGATCCTGGGGCAGATCAAGGAGGCCTACCGGCAGGCCACCCGCCACCAGGCCACCGGTCCCATTCTCAACCGGCTGCTGCACAAAACCTTCTCGGTGGCCAAACGGGTGCGCCGGGAGACCGGCATCGGCGACCACGCGGTGAGTATCAGCTACGCCGCGGTCACCCTGGGCCGCAAAATCTTCGGGAGCCTGGCCGGGAAGACCGCGGTCCTGGTGGGGGCCGGGGAAATGGCGGAACTGGCCCTGGAGCACCTGAAAAGCGACGGCGTCGGCCGCATCATCGTCGCCAACCGCACCCTGGAACGGGGCCTGCAACTGGCCCAGCGCTTCGGGGGGGAGGCCGTGTCCCTGGAGGAACTGGCCGACCAACTGCTGCCCGCGGACATCATCATCAGCTCCACCGGCTCCCCCCAATACCTCCTCACCCGGGAGCAGGTGAAAGGGGCCATGCGCCGCCGCAAACACCGCCCCCTCTTCTTCATCGACATCGCCGTGCCCCGGGATCTGGACCCGGCCATCAACGACCTGGACAACGTCTATCTCTATAATATCGATGACCTGAAAGAGGTAGTGGAAACCAACTGGCAGCGCCGCCAGCAGGAGGCAGTCAAGGCCGAGCGCCTGGTGGCCGCGGAAACCCTCAAATTCCAGGAGTGGCTGGCGACCCTCCAGGTCTTTCCCACCATCATCGCGCTCAAAGAAAAGGCCGACCGCATCTGTGAGGCGGAGTTGGAGAGGACCATGAAGCAGTTGGGCCCCCTCACCGAGGAGCAGCGCCAGGCCCTGGAGGTGCTGACCCAATCCATCACCCAGAAGCTGCTCCACGACCCCATTATTTTCCTCAAGGGCTACCATCACCCCCAGAGACCCACCCGGGAGCTGGACACGGTACGGCGCCTCTTTAACCTGGACCCGGACCGGGACGCGGAGTTGACCGAAGAGGATTAGCCCCCCGTTAAAGTTCCCGGTTCCTGGTCCCGAGATCTAATTCCTGCCGGGACACGGGCAAAGCCACATTCCCGCCTGCAGTCCCCGGCATCGCTGGCCCGTGGGACCCAACCGGCTGATTTTCCCGCCTGCCGGGCGCGTCTGGCTATCTCGATAACTTTCTTGATACTTCCTTGAATCAGGATGAAAATTGTGCTGTAATGGTGGCCCACCGGTTGCCTGGTCCTGAAATGATGACCCTCCGGTGCTGGTGCAATCCTCAAATAGTTTCGCGGCAATCATCCTCTCCGGCAGCGAACAGCAGCGCACCTCGGGAAATCTCCATGGATGAAGACTCATTTCGAGAAAAGCTATTATCGGCGCACGTCAAGACCGTGCACACCTGCCCCGAGGAAGCGGGGCCGGGTCCTTACACTCCCCTCAACATCTCTGTCTTGTTTCCGGGAGAGAAGGTCACATTCAACCTGTATCTGAAAGTGGCCCAAAAGGAGTACCGTGGTTTTGATTTCTTCCCCTTCCTCAAAAAGGGGGAGGCCTGGGAGCGCCGGTGGCGGGAACGCCTGATCGACAAAGGCATAGACCGCCTTTATTTCCATAAAGACAATCTGGAACAGACCATCGCCTACCTCAATAACTACTTGCAGATCCTCAAGCATCAGAGCAAAAAGATCTCCCCGGCCCTGCTATCTGTCTTCTCCGAACACCTGAACTTCAGCGTGCGCCGGGCCTTGCAACTGCCTCGCCTCGGACCGGCCATGAAAGAGGCCAAAACCCAGGTCGAGAATCTAATCGGCTGGGTGCAGCAGGATCCCGGGGCCATCAAATTGATGTGGAAAATCCTGTATCACGACTACAGCCTCTACAACCATTCCTTAAACCTCTGTCTCATGGGGGTGGCCTTTCTCCTCCACTTAAAATATTCGGCCACGGAGTGCCGGGACCTGGGGGTGGCCGCGCTCTTCCACGACATCGGCATGATCCGCATCCCCCAGGAAATCATTCTGAAAGCCGGGCCGCTGACTTCGGAAGAAAAAGCGGAAATCAGAACCCATCCGGAGAAGGGCCACCAAATGTTGCGGAAAAAGGCCGGGGAGGTTCTCTCCTCCATTCCCCAGGAAGTGTTGCGCCTGGCCCTGGAGCATCATGAAAACGCCGACGGCTCCGGCTATCCCAAGGGTTTGCCCCTGAGCCGGCAACACCCCTGGACCCCCATCGTGCGCCTGTTGGATTCCTACGACAGCCTCACCGTCCACCGGCCCTACCGGGAGGCGTTCAGACCTTACGATAGCCTAAAGATCCTTATACCAAGTTGCCATCTAATGAGTAATATGGTAGACTGCCCAAAAAATTTTCAAGGGGGCAGTCATGGGAAAAGTTACCAAGTGCATCGCCCACCTTTCCAAGGAGGAGATTCAGGATAAGAT
>JAKAKP010000101.1 GCA_021813445.1 Deltaproteobacteria bacterium | reverse complement strand
CGATATTCTGCTGTCCTATAACCCCCAACTCTTTTGGCCGCCCGCCAGCACCCTCAAGGTGATGACCGCCATGTACGTGATGGATCATCTGCAACTGGATGATAAGGTCACGGTGAGCCGCTATGCGGCTGCGGCCCCGCCATCCAAAATCGGCATCAAACCCGGGGAAGTCTACACGGTGAAAGAGCTGCTCTATGCCCTGCTGCTTAATTCCGCCAATGACGCGGCCCGGGCTCTGGCCGAACGGGTGAGCGGCAGCGAGGAGGCCTTTGCCCGGGACCTTACCCGGCAGGTGCGGCAGTGGGGGGCCTATCGCACTACTCTGGCCACCGCCAACGGCTTGCCCGCGGACAACCAGTACACCACCGCCCAGGACCTGGCCCAGATGTTTAAAAGGGCCGTGGATTACCCGGAACTGGCCAAGATCATGGGCACCAAGTATTACCAGATTCAGGGCGACCGGGAACTGCGCAATCACAACCGTTTCTTGTTTACCACGCCCCTGGCGGTGGGGGGCAAGACCGGATATACCCGGGCCTCCAAAAATACTTACGTGGGCCTGTTTCGCAACGAAGACCGGTCCATCATCATCTCCATGATGGGCAGCACCCAGAAATGGGCGGATTTGCGGTCCCTGATCGAAAAGGGCTTTGAGCTGGAAGGCGATCCCATTGCCAAGCTGCCGCCCCAGGAAGAGAGACTCTGGTTCCCCAAAAGGCACATGGGCAGATATGGGGCGGCGAGCGGCAAAGCCAAACTGCGTCGCACCTCCAAGGTAGCTTTGGGCTCCGCGGCCTCTTTGCCCGCCAAAAGGAAAAGCAGCAGCAAAAGGAAAGTCAAAAGCCAGGAATAATTAAATTTCCGGCAAGAGCCTACCTGTTGATGAAGGGATTATTTAATAAAATCAAGAACCTACCCACCCGCCGGCGGTTTGTGGTCTCCACCATCCGCAAGGATGACAGCTCCTTTGAGACCGCGGTTTTTGAGGCGAATTTTTTCTACCTGCCCCGAAGCTGGTCCCGGCCGGCACTGGTAATAGCCTCGACAACGAAGGATGAGGCCTGGGATACTCATTACTTGCTGACCTCTAGGCTGACCAAGGAATATCCCATCAGAATTTTTCAAGAATATTCTTGATATTTTTTGAGAAGGAAATTATCATACAGCCAGATGAAAGAGCATTGGCGCTCTTTCAAGGGAAGCATTACGGGAAAACGCGCAATTTTCAAGTTTTTTAAGGGGAATGCCGATACAGGATTAAAATAGCATTTTTTCAGCATCGAACGGGCAAACTACTCCGAAAGGGTAGGACGCAAAGTCACCGACCTAAAGCCATCGGGCCATGGTAGCGGGATTGCCGAAATGCCGAAAGACACAGGCGCAGAGGCGATCTGTTTTCCAAGGGGCTCGACTATAGTCGGGCCCCTTTCATTTTTTATGGATATGTTGCGACTCTGGTTAAGAAATCGTATATCCTCCCGCTGGGCGGAAGCCCATCCCCGGGTCTATTTGTTTTAGGTGGACGAGGTCGGCGATGTTGGCAAATTTCAGGCGACCGCTTGCAGGGGGAGAAAAAGGCAACGTCACTTTGGAGATAGCCGTCGTTTTGCCCCTCTTGCTCCTGATCACCGCCGGCATCATCGACCTCGGCATGCTCTTCTGGGAAAAGGAGGTCCTCACCAACGCCTCCCGGGAGGGGGCCCGGGCTGCGGCCAGGGCCACGATTGGCGGTGCCCCGGAAAAAACTAGTGCAACTGCAGTTATGGCTATAGTCCAGGCTTACATCACGGCTTATGGAGTGCAGAATAACTCAGGCGACCCTCTCACCTTGCAGAATGGCACTACTTTTTTCTATCGATATGACACTTCTTCACCAGCCAACTTGTACGTGGAGCTTCAGAATATCCCGGCAAGGATGATGCTGCTGCCCAATATCGGCAAGCTGTTTGCGGGGACCTTTTCCAATACGGTTAATTTGGACGCCAAGACTACCATGACCGCGGAGTGGAGTAGTCCGCTGCCGACGGCGACGCCGGGAGCTTATTAGTTGCACCCCATTAGTGCCCGCCTGGGGACAGAAAAAAAGGAGGACGGCTTGATGAAATGGCTCAGGTTTCATTGTCCCCCAGGGGAAAAGGGCTCGATTACCCCGATTCTGGCTTTGTCCTTGGTGGCATTGGTAGGGGCGATGGCTTTGTCCATTGATCTGGGGCAGCTTTTTCTGGTGAAGAACGACCTGCAAAACGTGGCGGATGCCGCGGCCCTGGCAGGGGCCAAGAAGCTGCTCCAGGACAAAGACGGCGACGGGGTGCCGGAAGTATACTGCGATGAGGCTATTCAGGCTGCCATTGATGTAGCCAACAAGAATTATTCTTTCGGCTCCGATACTCCCATCAAGCTCACCTCCGACAACGTAACCCTCGGCAAATGGAATGTGAACACCAAGCAGTTTGATAGGACCGGCTGTTCATCCGACCCCATGCTGGTGAATGCCGTGAAGGTGACAGTGAATCGGACCGGGGATGAAAATCCCCAAGTGTCCACCTTTTTCGGGAGCGTACTGGGTGTGGGCGACAAGCCAACCGATGACCCGGAGTACGCCGGCCCCACTAAACTGGACGTTACCGCCTCCTCTGTGGCTATGCTGGGGCTGGCGGGCACCAGTTCCATTGATCTTCCCTTCGCGGTGCCAAAGCAATATACCGCGGGACAGGGATCGGCCTCCAATGGCTTCCAGCGAATTCTGGACCGGTTCGGACCTACGCCGGCCTATGCCGCCGCCAAGTCTTTCGAGTGGCACGATGTGGGCCCCGGCTCCTTTGATCTCGGCCATGCCTCTTTTATAGTGCCGACGAAAAATGAGCAAAACAACACCATTCTGAAAACTTACATCTACGGACCCAATATGGCAGGCGGGAAAAGTTTTCCCCAGATAAAGGTGGGAGACCGGATTTGGCCCATGAGCGAATGGAACTGGGGAACTTATATCAAACCTACTTTCCAGGCTCTGAAGGATAGGTTCAATGATTCGCATACACCCAAGTTAAACGGCAAGTGGCGGATAACCGTGCCGGTCTTTGAAAACAAGCAGGTGACTGCGGCCCAGCCCCAGAATTCCTGGTTCCACTTGGCCTCCCTGCTCCTCCCCGGGGTGTCCCAGGCCTACGCCTGCACGGGTTACACTTCCCCCGCGGTCTATACCCAGGGGTTCATCACTCTGGATGTGG
>JAKAKP010000082.1 GCA_021813445.1 Deltaproteobacteria bacterium | reverse complement strand
GAAACAGCCCAGATTTTTTCGAGAATTTGCCCGTCATAAAAGTACCAAATCGTCTACAAAGAGGACGATACAACATAATTGCTGGGGTTTTTCAACAGCCTGCTATAGCGGAGATTATCGGTTCTGGTGGTGGAGAGACTGCAGGAACTCAGCGTCTCAGGAGGACTCTATTTGGCTTGGGTTGGTCTAAAACCAAATTCGAAATTAAGAAGATAATTAATAACATAGAAAGAGAAAGCATTACTCATGAAATAGATCATGTTAAAGCCTTCATGGTAAACGAGCAATCTTGTAACATAGCGCTGGAAATAGAATGGAATAATAAAGACCCATTCTTTGACCGAGATTTGGAGAATTTTAAACGCTTGCACGCAGAGGGAGCTATATCTGTTGGGATTATAATCACACGCGGCAGTCTGCTCCAAGACAATTTGCTAAGCATGGTTCAGAGGTTTGCAACATCTCATAACATCCGCTCTTTTGATGATTTGGTTCAATTCAGCGTTAAACGGCCTACAGAACGGCAGGAAAATCAAATAAATAAAGGCATTGAGGCCGGAAGATCTTTTCAAGAATGCTGGTCAAAACAGTTCGTGGATGACAAGTTTGGAGCAGCGACTACTCACTGGCGAAAGCTTATGGATCGCGTGAGCCGAGGGGTGGGCAATCCCTGCCCATTACTGCTTATCGGCCTCCCTGTAGGAATCATTGCTTTTTGAAAAGATAAGCTATTTTTTTGCTATCGGACCAGCTTCAAAATGGCTTGAATTTGTGAATGATTTGCATATGTTTTCCAGGTGGGGACATAATTTTCTTCAGCTTGATTACCCCAACAATCCCATCCCCTCCTAACTCCACGTGCGAATAGTTCAAGGTATGGACCCGGAGAGCAAGATTCAATTAAAGGGTATTGTTCATCAGGCTTTCGGCTATGTTCGCGTTTGCGCGAAGCTAAGTAATTGACCTGGCTCCTTCCTGGGGCCAGAGTGCGAGCATTTTTCCCTTTTACCCCAAAAAGGATTAATTCAGTAACATTTCTGAAATAAAACCCAACCCCTCTCCCGTCGGAACCTCCATCTTTTCTTACTTTATGCCAGACGATGTTTGACTTATAAGTAAATCCCCAGGCTTTCATTACTTCTAATCCCTGTGGCAATAAGGCATTAGGTATCCATAAATATAGATGCGCCATCTCCAATGTTATTTCGGCCACGGGGAGTGTAATAATCTGCTCGAAAGTAAGTGTTTCATAACGGGACAACCTGCGATGTTCAGGAGCAACTTTTCCAGTGCGGTTTTGGAATTGCCAGGGGGGATCAGCCAGAATTGTCGAATACTTTTTTCTACCGGCGAATTGACGCAGAGAATCGGCAATATTCGTATTCATACTTATTCAACCTTACTCTAGGATAAAGGTATATACAAGATATATTCATTCAAGCAAAGATTAAGATTTTATTTAAAAGTATGTCCGAAACCACAAGAAATCACTTGCAAAAGGATAATCAACAGGCTCCTTTCAGACTACCGGTCTTTCTTTCTTGGCGGCCAACAGGCTGCGGTAGTGTTCCTGATCCCGGCGGGCCTGGAAGAGTTCGGCTTCCAGGCGGGAGCGGTCGTTTTCCGAAGCTGCGCCTCGCAGCGCCTTTTCCAGTTCCTCCACCTGCCGGGTCAGGCGGTAGAGTTCCTGGGCCAGAAAGCGGATGGTAGTCACGTCTCCAGGCCCCCGCTCAGTGCATGGCCACCATCTCGGCGGCCAGGGGGCGTTCCGGGCTCACCACCAGGGGCAGGACAAAGAAGAAATTATTGCCACCGGGGGTGGGTTCATAGCCCACTTCGCCGCCGTGGGTCTCAATGACATTGCGGACAAAATAGAGGCCGCGGCCCGTGCCCACTTCGCCGTCCACATTGCTGCCCCGGTAACCTTCCTCAAAGATATGACCCCGGTCCTCGGGAGGAATATGGGGACCGGTGGTGAACATATTGAACTTGATGCCGTCTTTGCCGGGGCCGAAGTATTCAGGGAGCACATCCCGGCCATAGGCCACATATTTGCGGCCCTCGTAGTTGCGGCGGGTGTATTTCACCGCATTGGAAAAGAGGTTGGCGTAGACCTGGGCCATCAAGCCCTTGTCCACCGACAGGGGCAGGTCCTCATCCGGCATCACTCCCATGCTGTCGTCAATGTCAACATTGCGCTCCTTGAGTTTGGGGAGATAGAGCTGCAGTTGGGGCTGGATGATTTCGCTCTGCACCCGGCAAGACCGCCTTCTCAGCACCAGTTGCCCCTTCTGGAAATGGGAAGGCCTAAACAATGATTCCAGAAAGAGGCTGACTCCCTTATAATGCTGCTCCAGGGTCTGGTAATCGGCTTCCATCTCCTGGACCAGGGTGCGGAATTTATCCTGGGCCGAGATTAACTCGGGACACGTTTCATCCCGGAATTCACAGAGACAGCGGAGTTCTTTCAGGGTATCGATCTTCTGGCGCAGGTGCCGGAGATAGAGGCTGAGGCTGATATTGGGTACGATGACATTGTGTTCGATATCGGCCACCAGGCTGTTGATGAAGCGGATGCGCTGAATGTTCTGCCAGGCGATGATCTTGACGTGGAGGTTGTAGCCCACGCGATTGGCGTATTTCTCAAAGAAGAACCGGTCCTTTTCCGTGAGCCGGTCCCCGGGAAAGAACTCCAGCATGCCGATTACCTGGTCTTTGGTATAAAAAGGGAGGCGGTCCACCAAGAGCTGATTGCCCCGGAGGGGGATCACCCAGGCATCATCCGTATGATAGGCCTGGCTGGAGAGATGGATATGGGCAGGGGCCTTAGGCTTCTCCTGGTACAGTCCATGGAGGCTGTCACAGACCAGTTCCAGGGCGCCTTCCTGGCACAGGAGATAAAGACGGCAGTTCAGATCAAAAAATTCTTTAACGACGCTGACGCAGATGCGGTAAAAATTTTCTAAGGTTTCATATTCCTGGGCCAGGTCAAAGAAGGTCTTGAGGAAGTCGTCTCTGAGGGTGCCAAAATTGTACTCCAAGAAGTTCTGCCGCTTCTCTTTTACCCGGGCCGCAACTATTTCCAGGTCCAGCGGCACTCTCATTTTGGCCTCCTGCAGCAAATCACATGAAAAAGTGCGAGTCTTCCTTCCCAGTCCCCTTAACGGCAAACAGTCGGCTCAATATTAGTATCGGCCGTCCGCCGGTATTCCTTGACCCCTAGTTCGTAAAGATCGCGTCCTTTACAATCATTGATGACAATGGCGGGCAAATTCTCCACCTCAAGGCGATGGACGGCTTCCGGCCCCAACTCCGGGAATGCCACCACCTGGGCCTTTTTGATGCATTGGGAAATCAAGGCGCCGGCGCCGCCCGTGGCCCCCAGGTACACGGCCTTATATTGCTGCATGGCGGCGATGACCTCCGGGCTGCGCTTGCCTTTGCCGATCATGGCCTTCAGGCCCAATTGCAGCATGGTGGGGGTATAGGAATCCATGCGGTAGCTGGTAGTGGGACCCGCGGCGCCGATGACCCGCCCGGGCCGAGCCGGGCTGGGACCCACATAATAAAGGATTTGGCCCTTAAAATCCACCGGCAATTCCTTACCCGCAGCCAGAAGATCCACCAGGCGTTTGTGGGCCGCATCCCGGGCCGTATAGATGACCCCGCTGACCAGCACCCGGTCGCCAATCTCCAGAACTTCAACGTCTTTATCAGTTAAGGGAGGTGTTAATTTCACCGTTTTGGACATGTTTCACCTTTCACAACACCGCCTCTTTGTGGCGGGAGGCATGGCACTGGATGTTGACGGCCACCGGCAAGGAGGCGATGTGGCTGGGCTGCATGAGCACGTGCACCGCCATGGCGGTGATCCTGCCTCCCAGCCCCTGGGGGCCGATGCCCAGGTCGTTGACCTGCTGGAGCATCTCCTGCTCCAGGGCCGCCAGCTCCGGGTCGGGGTTGGGACTGCCCACTTCCCGGAGCAGGGCCTTCTTGGCCAGGAGCGCGGCCCGCTCGAAGGTGCCGCCGATGCCCACGCCGACGATGATGGGGGGACAGGGGTTGGGGCCCGCTTCCTTCACCGCGGTCACCACCTTCTCGATGACCCCGGCCCGCCCTTCCGCGGGTTTGAGCATAAAGACCCGGCTCATATTCTCGCTGCCGCCGCCCTTGGGGACCACCGTGATTTTCAGCCGGTCCCCGGGCACGATTTCGGTGTGAATCACCGCGGGGGTGTTATCCCCGGTATTGGCCCGGGTCAAGGGGTGGCACAAGGATTTCCGGAGATAACCCTCACCGTAGCCCTGGCGCACGCCCTCCTGGATAGCCTGCTCAAAATCGCCGCCCACGATTTGCACTTCCTGGCCCAGTTCCACGAAGATCACCGCCAGGCCGCAGTCCTGGCATAAGGGAACGCGCTCGGTGTCGGCAATGCTGGCGTTTTCCAAAAGTTGCCGGAAGATTTCCCGGCCGCTGGGGGATTCCTCCTCCTGTTCCCCGCGCTGCAGCGCGGCCAGGAGATCTTTTCCCAAATCATAGTTGGCGGCAATGGCCGCTTCTTTCACTGCCCGAGTTATAGCCGCTGTCTCAATCTGCCGCATCAATCCTCACTCATTCATATCGTTTTTGAAAAATTGTTGGCTGGAAGCGGAAGCGGAAGGGGAAGGGGCTTTCTCCGGGGTGTTTTCTTCCGGATAGAAGGACTCATCGCTTTCCACTGCTTCCTCATCATCCTTTACGGTCTCATCCGCGCCCTTCTTAGCCAATACCGTGCCGCCGCCGAAATCCTCCACCGGCTGGTGTTTCAAGGCTTCCCGCATATAGGAGATAAAAATCGGGGCCGCGGCCTGGGACCCGGTCTCCTTGGGGCCCAGACTGCGCTCGTCATCCATCCCCACCCAAGTGCCGGTGATCACGGACGGGGTAAAACCGATGAACCAGGCGTCCCGGGTCTTGTTGGTGGTGCCGGTTTTGCCGGCAATGGGACGCCCCAGGACCTGGACCCGGGTGGCGGTGCCTCGCTGCACCACGCCCTGTAACAGCTGGACCATGGTAGCAGCCGTTTGCCGGCTGATCACCAGGTGTTCCTGGGGGTGGTATTCCAGCAGCACCCGGCCGTCCCGGTCCTCAATCCGGTCGATGAACGCGGGTTCCACCAGATAACCATGATTGGGAAAGACTGAATAGGCCCGGGTGAGTTCCAGGAGCGTGACCTCCGAGGCCCCCAAGGCCGAGGCGTAGTTGGGAAAGATGGGGGAGGCGATCCCCAGGGTTTTGGCCATCCTTAAAGTGGCGGGCACGCCCAGGGCCATCATCAGCCGCACGGTGGGCACGTTCCGGGAACGGGCAATGGCCGTGGCCAGACTGATGGGGCCGCTGAAGGTATGGTCATAGTTTTGCGGTTCCCAGGCCTGGCCCCGCTTCCCCCCCGGCAGGGAGATGGGGCTGTCCTGGAGGATGGAATCGGGCCGGAAGCCCTTTTCCACGGCCGCCGCGTAAATGACGGGTTTGAACGCGGAGCCCGGCTGCCTCCGGGCCTGGACCGCCCGGTTGAAGGTGCTGTCCCCGTAATCCTTGCCCCCCAGCATCACCCGCACCTTGCCGGTTTTCAGCTCCATGGACAGCAAGGCCGCCTGCACCATGGGCGCGGGCACCAAATTGCCCGTCCATCTTCCCTGGCGGCGGTCCTTTTGGAGGAGACGCACCTGGACCACGTCCCCGGGCCGCAAGGCCGGTAACTGAGACGCGGCCCGGCCCGTGGCGCCAACCTCCTCCGTAACCACCCCCTGGCTCTCGCCCATGCGGAAGGTCAGGGCGTGGCTGCGGCGATCCCGTGGCCCAATCAAGACCGTGACCAGTTGCCCCTTCCGGGGGGGGTACTTGCGGAAAAAGCGCACCTGTCGCTCCTGGAACCCGCTCAGGTCCTTACCTCTGAGGTGACGCAGCGGGCCCCGGTAACCGTTGCGCTGCACCAAGCCGGCTATCCCTTGATTGACTGCAGCCTGAGCCGCCAGGTGCAAGCCCACGTCCGCAGTGGTATAGACCCGCAGGCCCATACTGAAGACCTGGTCCCGGCCGAAACGGTTATCCAGCAAGGAGCGCACGTACTCGGTGAAATAACCGCATTCCTTGATCCAATCCGGCCGCCATGGCTTTAAGGTGATGGGCTGGTTCAGGGCCGCGATCATCTCCTTCTGGCTGATGAACCCCACCTCGGCCATGCGCCGCAAGACGTAGGCCTGGCGTTCCTTGGCCCGTTTGGGGTTGAGATAGGGGGAATAACGGCTGGGGGCCTTGGGAATCCCGGCCAGGATGGCGGATTCGGCCAGCGTCAGGTCTTCCACGTGCTTGGAGAAATACTCCTGGGCCGCGGCTTCCACTCCGTAAGCCCCGTGGCCCAGGAAAATATGATTCAGATAAAGGGTAAGAATCTCTTCCTTGGTCAGGTAGTTGTCGATGCGATAGGCCAGCACCGCTTCCCTGATTTTACGGGCGAAGCTCTTCTCGGAGGTGAGCAAAATCCTTTTCACCACCTGCTGGGTGATGGTGCTGCCGCCTTCCACCACGTGCCCGGCTTCGACATTGCGGATAAAAGCGCGAATAATGCCGCTGATGTCCACCCCGGGGTGTTCAAAAAACCGGGCGTCCTCCGCGGCCACAAAGGCCAGGACCAGATGCTTGGGCATGCGGCTGTAAGGCACCTCGATGCGCTTCTCCGAGTAAAAGGCGCCGATGAGGCGGCCATCCCGGGCAAAGACTTGCGTGACCGCCGGGGGCCGGAAATCTTTGATGGTGGTGAAGTCCGGCAGGTCCTTGATAAAGTGGTAATAGATATAGCCCCCCACCCCTGCGCCTGCCAGCAAACAGGTGGTGAACAGGCCGTAAAACAGATAGGTGAAGCGCCGGGCCCAGCGCCGCCGCTGATGATATTTCTCCAGCCGGTCCGGGCTGCTTTTAAAGAGCCGCACTTGTCTCTCCGGGAATTGCCAAAATTTGGGGGATGGGGGAGAGCGGCACCACTCTCCCTCTCGGCCCTCCCCCATTTCCTAAAATCTGATTATACTACGTTATTCGCCTTCTTTAAAGATATCCAAAAACTCGCTGATCTGCACCCCGAGATGTACGCATTCCTTGCCGCCCATGCAGGCGTCCGCGTCCACCTGGTCAATATAGGTAGACAATTCATGGGGGCCTTTGGTTAATTTGAAGACGTAGGTTTTTTTGGCGTCATCGAAGGTCAGGCTGGGGATAACGCCATACTTGGCGATCTCCGGGTACATCTCCATGATCTTGTCCTTTAAACCCGCAACAGTATAGCCCATGGTCCACTCTCCTGGGTGATAAAAATGACACTCCGGGACTTAAGCCCTTGTTATTAAAAGTAAGATCGCAACCTGCCGGTTGCAAGGAGGAGGAGGGTTTTCGCCAAAAAAATGTAAAAATCTAAGGCCGGGCAAAGACTACCGGAGCCGGAAGGCGGCGGGGAGAAGGCGGGTAATGGGTTCTTCCTCCAGGCCGTCCGGCCCCTGGAAGATAACCAGCGCGTCCGGCCCGAACTCGAAGATCACCTGGCGGCAGGCACCGCAGGGGGGGCAAGGACCCGGCCGGTCGCTGACCACCGCCAGGGCTTTGAGGCGCATCTCCGGGCCTTCCTGCGCCACCGCCGCGCAAATGGCAACCCGCTCTGCGCACAGAGTCAGGCCATAGGAGGCGTTTTCCACGTTGACGCCGAGGTAGATATTGCCTTTTGTGGTCAAGACCGCGGCACCCACCCGCAGGCGGGAATAGGGGGCGTAGGCCCGGCAGACCGCCTCTCTGGCTGCATCAACCAATCGGTCCAGGTCTTTCCTCATGATCTAAAAAGGCGTTTTAAGCGAGGTATAATGAAAACTATTTTCGTTCTCTGCGCCTCTATGGTGGAAAGATAAAATGATGATTAGCCGCATGGGCCCGGATAGCCCGAGCTAAATTGCCCTATTCACCCTTATAGAGCCCTTTATAATGTTTTTTTAAGCAATCCGGGCAAATGCCATGACTGAGTTTTGCCTCGGAATGTTCATGAAGATATTTCTCCAGTGTCTGCCAATAACCTTCATCGTCCCGGATTTTTTTGCAATGAGAGCATATGGGCAAAAGCCCCTTCAAGGTCTTGACCTGGGCCAGGGCCTCTTGAAGCTCGAGGATTACCTTTTCCCGTTCCTTTTCTGCCTTCCTGCGCCTTTCCTGGGCTTCCTTCAGTTCGGTAATATTGAAAAAGACACCAGCTATATGGTCTATTGCCCCGTCTTGACCAATAATTATCTGCCCTTTGGCATGAATCCACACTATCTTGCCTTTAGGAGTTCTTATTCTATATTCTCTTTTATATAACTTATTGGTTTTTAAGGCTTTGATGAATTTATTTTTTACCTTCTGGAGATCTTCCGGCAGGATGATATCGCACCACTTCAGCCGCCGGGAATCAAAATCCTCTTTTTTATAACCGGTAAATTCCTCTATCTTATTATCATAAAGCTCAATGCCCCAATCCGGGTATCCTTTGAAAACCACGGCCGGGAGATTATTCACCAGCATGCGGTAATTCTCTTCGCTCTTCTGGAGCGCCGCCAACGCGTCCTGGCGTTCTTTTTCCTTGCGGGCTAATTCCTGAACATACCTGATGCTGTGGTCCAGGAACTCGGTTGACAGGTTTGTCTTTACCAGATAATCGGACGCCCCGGACTTCAGGGCTGCCACTGCCACTTCTTCATCTCCCTTGCCGGTAAGAAAGATAATCGGCGTTTTAACGCCTGCTTGCTTAATAATTCGAATAAACTCCAAACCGGTCTCTTCACCGAGCAGATAATCCAGCAGAAGGACATCATAGCGGGAGTTAATTAATCTGTCCCGGGCCTCCTGGATATTCGTGGCCGCATCCACCAAGGTGCGGCTTCTGGTTGTTCCTTCAAGAAGATAGTCCTTGATTAAGAGGATATCGTCTCTATCATCATCGACGATAAGCACTCTCAATTCATCCGACTGAGATTCGGACACCTCAAAATCCTCCGGGCAATTCAACTATTTCGAACCAATACCTTCCCAAGACTTTGATTATTTCCACGAAGTCCTCGAACTGGACCGGTTTTCTGATGAAAGAGTTCACCCCCAGGTCATAAGAACGCAAAATATCTTCTTCCGTCTTGGAGGTAGTCAAGACGATGATGGGAATCTGCCGCAATGCCGGATCGGATTTAATCTCTTTCAAAGCCTCCCGGCCATCCTTCCGGGGCATATTCAGGTCGAGCAAAATGATGCCGGGGCGTGGCGATTCCTCGGGTTTGGCGTAATTACCGCGGCGGCAAAGATAATCCATCAGTTCTTCACCATCTTTGACCCAACGCACCTTGTTGGCAAGACGCGATTCCTCCAAGGCTTCGGCAATCAGCAGATAATCGTCTTCATCATCCTCAGCCAGCAAGATATCAATGGGTTTCCTGTCTTTCATCATTGCCGTTCTCCTTGTTGAGCTGAAAAAGAGGCAGGGTTATTATAAAAGTGGCGCCATTTCCGGGAGCGCTTTCCACTTTAATTGTTCCTCCATGTCGCACAACTATCTTATGACAAATAGCCAAGCCAATACCGGTGCCCTCATAAACCCCTTTCCCGTGAAGGCGTTGAAATGGCTTAAAGATGCGATCAAAATATTTTGGGTCCATGCCAATGCCGTTGTCCGTAACTTTAATTTCACAGGTTGCATTATCAACGTTGCGAGAATTTATGGCGATAACGGGAGAAATATTCTCCTGGTGAAACTTCATGGCATTGGCAAGGAGATTTTGGAACAGTTGCCGCATTTGCGTCGGTTCGGCTTCCAGCGCCGGCAGAGGGCCCACGTCAATATGAGCGCCCAACCTGGCGATCCGTTCTTCCAAATCAACCAATACCTCGTTAACCACATGATCGAGATCTAGCCTTTGGAACGGTTGAGCCTTGGTGGTGACTCGGGAAAAAGCCAGGAGGTCTTCTATGAGGGTGCGCATTCTTATGGCCGCGTTCTGCATCCGGGACAAATAGTCCTTTCCCGAATCGCTCAAATTTGCGGCTTCTTTAGTCCGCAAACGGTCACCGAAGGCAATGACCTTGCGCAATGGTTCTTGCAGGTCGTGGGAGGCAATATAAGCGAAACTCTGCAATTCCTGGTTGGAACGGGCCAATTCCTGGGCCTGATGTTCCAGCATTTCCTCGGCCCGCTGCTTTTCTGCAACTTCCTGATGGAGCTGGCGGTTGGATTCATTCAACTCTTCATTGGCCCGACGCAAGGCCTCCTCAATGCACTTGAGGTCGGTGATTTCCAGAAAATATCCTAAGGTCACCTTTCTCCCTTGATAATTGGTGGAGATAACCGTTTCCACGACCCACCTGGTCTCCCCATTTTTGGAAATGAACTGGTATTCATAAGGTGCGGGCCTTTCCCCCTTCAACAACTGGACGGCATTTCGCCTGACCGACTCTCTGTATTCAGGGGACACCAGGAAAAAAATATCTTTGCCTAAAAGATCCTCCTCACTATACCCGGTTATCTTTAGAAAACCAGGATTAACCAGTCTAAATAACCGATCCTGAATAATATAAATGCCTATGGGTGAATGTAGGATTAAGTTATTGAAGGCTTCCTCCGTCTGCTTGTTCTCGGTGACGTCGGTGATCAAGGCCATCTTCAGCTTGCGGCCGTCCGGCGGCCTAAGCAATGTATTGACTGCGGAATACCAGCGGTTGTCTTGAGGATTAAGCCATTCCCGCCGGACCTTCTCCCCTCGGAACACCTGTTCATTCACGCACCAGGGGCATTTTTTCTCTTGATTATAAAGAGCCTGATAACATTTCTGGCCAAGAGGGTAATGGCCGGTGCGCTCGATGAAATGCCGGTTCATATACTCAATTTCATAATCCTGAGAACAGATATAAATAAGGTCGTCAAATGCTTCAAAAATGGCATCATATTGAGCTACCATTTCTTGCCAAGTCTCCCCTTGCTGTTGATGTTCCACAACTTTTTCTCGCTCCTGCTCATTTTTTTGGGGAAAATCGCTTTGATTGCAACTGTCTGTTTTCATGGCTAATATCCTTATGTACCTAGCCGTTGCCTCAAGCCGCAGCAATATATGCGCATAGGTGAGGCTGCTCAGGAAATGGGGGCACGATATTTCCTGAGCGCATTTTATAAACTCAGATCAATTGATGGTGAAAAAAGCGTGTCTCTTGCTTGCGAAAGAAAAGTTGTCCTCTATCCTTAATTTATGACAGAATCCTTGAACTATTTCCAAGGATATCGGGTGGCTAAATTAAATATTTTCGCCTTGCTTCTTTAATAAACATGACGCCCCCATCACTGCTGAATTGACGATCCAAAGTGCGGTATTGGATAGCCTCGGCCAAGTGGGCCACGGTCAGGTCTTTTTCCCCTTCCAGGTCGGCGATGGTGCGGGCAATCTTCAGGATCCGGGAGTAGGCCCGGGCCGAGAGCCCCAGGCGCTCCACCGCGGCCTCCAGCAAGCCGCGGGCCTCCGGCGCCAGGGGGCAAAACTCCTTAAGCAGGCGGGGCGTCATCTGGGCGTTGGCAAAGATACGGGCCCGGGTGAAGCGCTTCTCCTGCCTGTACCTGGCGGCCAGCACCTGGGCCCGCATTTCCTGGGACCCGGTCCCCCCTGCTTCCTGGGACAGATCCCGGAAGGGCACCGCGGCCACCGTGATCTGGATATCGATGCGGTCCAGCAAGGGGCCGGAGATGCGGGCGCGGTAGTTCTTGATCTGCTGGGGGGTGCAGGAGCAGACGCGGCGGGCATCGCCGTAGGAGCCGCAGAAGCAGGGGTTCATGGCGGCCACCAGCATAAACCGGGCCGGATAAGTAATGGAGGTGGCCGCCCGGGAGATGGTCACCACGCCGTCTTCCAGAGGCTGCCGCAGCACTTCCAGGGTGGAGCGCTTGAATTCCGGCAATTCATCCAAGAAAAGCACGCCGTTATGGGCCAGACTGACTTCTCCCGGCCGGGGAATATTGCCGCCGCCGATGAGGCCGGCGTCGGAGATAGTATGATGGGGGGAGCGGAAGGGCCGCTGCTGGAGAAGGCCCTGGCCCGGTTGCAGCAGACCCGCCACGCTGTAAATCTTGGAGGTCTCCAGGGCCTCTTCAAAATTCAAGGGGGGCAGGATGCTGGGCAGGCGCTGGGCCAGCATGGTCTTGCCCGCGCCCGGCGCGCCGATCATCAAGACATTGTGCCCGCCCGCGGCGGCCAGGAGCAGCGCCCGCTTGACGGGTTCCTGGCCTTTGACCTCCTGAAAATCCAGGTCCAGCTGCGGGTCGGAGCTCAAGGCTTTGAGCGGCTGCGGGGGCAGCGCGGTCAACTGCTCCCGCCCCGCCAGAAACTCCACCAATTGGGTCAGGCTCTCCACGGGATAAATGTCGATGCCCTGGACTACCCCGGCTTCCGGGGCATTATCCCGGGGAATCACCAGGGCCATACCGGCCTGGCGGGTGGCCAGGGCCATGGACAGCACCCCCCGGGTGGGCTTCAACCGGCCATCCAGGGACAGCTCCCCGAAGATCAGATATTTTTCCAGGCCCTCCTGGGGGATGACCCCCTGGGCCGCGAGGATGCCCAGGGCTGCGGGCAGGTCAAAGCCGGTGCCTTCTTTGCGCACGTCCGCGGGGGCCAGATTGATGGTGACCCGGCCCCCGGGGAATCTGTAGCCGGAGTTCTTCAGGGCCGCGCGCACCCGCTCCCGGCTCTCTTTGACCGCGGCCTCCGGCAGGCCCACGGTGTTAAAAGCCGTCAGCCCCGAGGACAGGTCCACCTCCACTTCCACCAGATAGGCATCCACGCCCCGGAGCGCGCCGCTCTTCACTTTGGCCAGCATATCGTTTACTTAACACCGATAAATAGACATTTTCCACAAAAAATTTTAGGAATAATTTAAGGTTACCGAGCAACATGCTGTGGCCTGCAAATTTATCAATCAGCTTGCAAAAAGGAGGGGCTTCGGAAACAATGGAGGGAAGTAGAAGCCTTGGTGCTTGCTCTTGCAGGAACACTGGGGCACCCACGGGCGGACACTTGGGTCCGCCCTACAGCGATGTTGCCTGTTTGGCGAATTGGCGTCAGGAAGCATGAGGTTTAGGGATGAAGGACGAAGCCAAAACCAAGAAACAATTGCTGGAAGAACTGGGGGAATTACGCCGGGAATTGGCCCGGCTGCAAATGAGTAATCCTCCCGCTTTGCCGGCGGATGCGGCCTTGCAGGCAAACGGGGAAAATTACCGGCTGCTGATCAAAAATCTCCCCAATGTGGTCTTTAAAGGCTACCGGGACTGGTCCGCGGATTTCGTGGATGACAAAATCGAAGCCTTAACCGGCTACCCCAGAGCGGAATTTGACTCCCGCAGGATGAAATGGCTGGACGTGGTGGTCAGCGAAGACGTAGCCGGGATGCAACAAAAGTTGGTGGCTGCCTTAAAAGGCGATAAGTCTTACCTCAGGGAGTACCGCATCCGGCATCGAAACGGCAATATCCTCTGGGTCCAGGAAGGCAGCCAGGTAGTTTGCAACGCCAAGGGTGACATCGATTTCATTTACGGAGCCTTTCTGGATATTACCGAGCGGAAAGAGGCCGAAATGGCGCTGCGGGAATCCACCCAGCGGCTCCTGGATACCATCGACTTCCTGCCGGACGCCACCCTGGTCATTGACCACCAGGGGAAAGTCATTGCCTGGAACCGGGCCATGGAAACCCTGACCGGGGTCAAGGCCCAGGACATGTTGGGAAAGGGCAACTACGAATATGCCTTGCCCTTCTACGGCGAAAGAAGGCCGATCCTCATCGATTACGTCTTCACCGAGGAAAACGAGTTCAAGAGCAAATACGCCCATGTATCCCGGCGGGGAGAGACCCTTTGCGGCGAGACCTATGTACCGCGGCTCAGGGAAGGCGGGGCCTACCTGACGGCCACGGCCGGCGGCCTGTATGATGCCGCCGAGAACCTGACGGGGGCCATCGAGATTATCCGGGATATCACTGACCGGAAACAGATGCAGGAGGCCCTGCACCGGCAAAAAGAATATCTGGCGGCCCTGCACGAAACCACCATGGGACTGATTAATCGCCTGAACCTGCAAGATCTGCTGCAGGCCCTGATCAGCCGCGCCGGCCAGCTTTTGGGCACGGAGCATGGCTTCATCTATCTGGTGAACCCGGAGAAGAGCCTCCTGGAATGCCAGGTGGGGGTGGGAATGTTCCGGGGGATTATCGGTTCCGCCCTGAGGCTCGGACAGGGCCTTTCCGGTAAGGTCTGGGAACGCGGCCAGTCATTGCTGGTGGAGGATTACCAGGATTGGGGCGAGCGGGCTAAGGACCTGGAGGTCGATTACCAAGCCCTCCGGGTAGTGATGGGTGTGCCGCTGAAATCAGGCTCCCAGGTCACCGGGGTCCTGGGGCTGGGCTGCCACCGGGAGACCGGCCAGACTTTCAGCGACGAAGAAAGGGGTTTGTTGGAGAGCTTTGCGGAGCTGGCCTCCGTGGCCCTGGACAATGCCCGGCTCTATGCCGAAGCGGCGGAAGCCAAGGAGGCGGCGGAAGCCGCCAACGCCGCCAAGAGCATCTTCCTGGCGACTATGAGCCATGAAATCCGCACCCCCATGAATGGTATCATCGGCATGACCAATCTTTTGCTCGATACCCCGCTGACCGCAGAGCAGAGGGAATTCGGCGAGACCATTCGCAGCAGCGGCGACGCGCTCCTGAGCATCATCAATGATATCCTGGACTTCTCCAAGATCGAAGCCGGGAAGATGGAATTGGAGCGCCAGCCCTTCGACTTGCGGGAGTGTCTGGAAAGCGCCCTGGATCTGGTGACCACCGCGGCAGTGAACAAAGGTTTAGAACTGGCGTACCGCGTGGACGAGGCGGCACCGGCCACTATTGCCGGGGATATCACCCGGCTGCGCCAGATTCTGCTCAATCTGCTCAATAATGCCGTTAAATTTACGGACCGGGGCGAGGTCTCCCTGACGGTCAGGGTGGAAAGCGGCCCGGAAGCTGCAGCCCTGACTCCGCCGGCAGTGATGTTGCGGCTCTCCGTGGCTGATACCGGCATCGGCATTCCCCCCGACCGCCTGGACCGCATGTTCCGCTCCTTCAGCCAGGTGGATACCTCCACCACCCGGAAATACGGCGGCACGGGGCTGGGGCTGGCCATCTGCAAACGCCTCAGCGAATTGATGGGCGGCCGTCTCTGGATCGAAAGCGCAGGGGTGCCGGGCCAGGGGACTACCTTTCATCTGACCCTGCCGGTGGAACCGGTGGCCCTGCCGGTGGTCACCCGGCGGGAATTGCGCCGCCAGCAACCCCAGTTGGCCGGACGGCGTTTGTTGGCAGTGGATGACAATGACACCAATCGCCGCATCCTCGTGCTGCAGGGGCAATCCTGGGGCATGTTGGTGCGGGATACGCGGCGGCCCCAGGAAGCCCTGGAGTGGATCAAACGGGGCGACCCCTTTGACGCGGCGATTCTGGACATGCAGATGCCCGACATGGACGGGGTGATGTTAGCCCAAGAGATCCGGTCCCAGCGGCCGCATCTGCCGCTATTGCTGTTCACTTCCCTGGGGCGGCGGGAAACCGGCGCGGCTTCCGGCCTCTTCAAGGCCCAAATCAGCAAGCCCATGAAACCCTCCCAATTGTATGACGCCTTAATGGACATCTTCGATGCGCATCCGGTTAGCGAACGCAAAGACGCGGAACCGGTACCCAGCAGGCTGGATGCCGGCATGGCCCAGCAGCTGCCTCTCAAAATCCTGTTGGCCGAAGACAATGTGGTCAATCAGAAGGTGGCTTTGCGTCTGCTGGAAAGGCTGGGCTATAGCGCTGATGTGGTGGAAAACGGCCTGGAGGCCGTGGCCGCGGTGCAGCGGCAGCCCTATGACCTGGTCTTGATGGACGTGCAAATGCCGGAGATGGACGGCCTGGAAGCGTCGAGACGCATCAAACAGGGGGGAGCAATTGCCTCCAGCCCCCGGATCATCGCCTTGACGGCCGACGCCATGCAGGGCGACCGGGAGAGGTGTCTGGCCGCGGGCATGGATGACTACATCACCAAACCGATTAGTGTCGAGGCCCTGGTGGCGGCCCTGTCCAAAACCCAGCCGCACTCCCGGAGCCAAGAAAGTCAAGCGCCCCCGGCGGCAGCCATTGACCTCGCAAAGTTCGAGGATTTCCGGGAAACCATGGGGGCCGATTTTATCGGGGAGGTTATAACCGTGTTCAACGAAGATGCCCCGGAATTGCTGAAAACCATGGAGCAGGCCCTGGCCGCGCAGGATGCGGAACAATTTCGCCGTGCGGCCCACAGCCTCAAATCCAACAGCGCCGCCTTCGGGGCGGAAACTTTAGCCGGGCTGGCCAGGGAACTGGAAATGATGGGCAAAGAGAACAGGTTGGCTGAGGCCGCAGGGAAAGTAGCGCTGGCCGCAGCCGAATACCAAAGGGTGCAGGAAGCTTTAACAGAGATGATGGGATCATGAAAAGCCATAGCTCCGACAAAACTGGGCCGCGGGAAAAGCAGAAGATCACGGGCTCCATCCTGGTGGTGGACGATAATCGCATGAACCGGTTGATGCTGGCCCGGGGTCTGGAACAGCACGGACATGGGGTGGCTTTTGCCGAAAATGGCCGCGAGGCTCTGGAACTGCTGTCCCACCAAGACTTCGATCTGATCCTCCTGGATATTGAAATGCCGGAAATGAACGGCTAT
>JAKAKP010000143.1 GCA_021813445.1 Deltaproteobacteria bacterium | reverse complement strand
ATTATCTGATCTCGAGATCAGATAATCCAGATAATTCAGGCCGATGGAGTATTCGGCCACCGCGGGGTCGGTTTTTTCCACCCGCTCCAGCTCTTTCAAGGCAACGGCCAGAACCTCCGGTGGCAGTTGGGCCTTATGGATGGCGTTGCGCAAATCCAGCAGGTCATGTCCCGTCTTGGGCCTCTCTTCCTCGCTTTTACGGAAAAACACCATCGTCTTTAACCTTCCTGGAGTGAGGAATTGCTACACCAAGTCGCAAACAAACAATACCTAATTAGAGGAGCGCACCCCCGTGTGCGCGTTTCACGCCACCGGACCCTTGGATCCCTGTGGGGAAGTTGCAGTTGGTTTGCGGCCTGGGTCACACCCTAACCTAATTATAAAGGAAAACTTGGGGTAGGGCAATGCGGGCGGCGCTCCTGATTTAAGATTAATTTTATGATTTTCCTTAACTTTTTCCTGCCGGGAAGAGAGCTTGCCGGACCTGTTGCATTATGCAATCTGTGTTTCAAAGGCGTGCAACGCCGGGTAAGGTACTGAGAATAAAGGCTATTTGATAATGTGCTTGTGATCTATTGCACAATGCAACGGTGTTCGAGATGGAAATATCTGGCAGTAGTATGAAATAGGCTGATAAATCAATGACATATATAATTGGCAAGGTTCTTGAATATGAGATAGTCGCCAGGACAGGCCAATGAGGACCTGCCCTGGGAAACTAAAGAAAGATCTCTTCAAGGATGGGCAAGCCATGCTGGGGTTCATGAAGAAAGTTCATGGCCAGGAAGAGGGGCGGCAACCAGGGAGCCGCCAGCAGGGAACCGGCCCGGAGCCGGAAATCCTCCGTATGAATCAGGACACTTCCCGTAAGCCCGAGGTTCCTCGGAAAATCCTGGTGGTGGGCCGGGGCGACACCTTGGATGAGGAGGCCATTGACTATGCCGTTAACCTGGCGGAGCGGCTGGGCTACGACATCATCGGCCTGAATGTCGACCCGATGCTGGGCCAAAAAAGCAGGTTCTTTTCCCCTTACAAATACCACCTCCGGGAGAAGTTCTCCCAACGGGCCCAAGCGGTGGGGGCAGAAATCAAGAAGAAGTTGGCGCAAAAGGGCATCGGCTTTGAGCAGATGGTGAAATTCGGGGACCTGGGCAAGGCAGTGGCTGAAGTCAACCGGCAGGTCAAGCGAATTGAATTCGTCATCACCCAGGCCGGCATCAAGGAAGCGGAAGTCAACGGGGCGATCACCCTCCCCGTATTCAGCATATCCGGATACCAAGGAGAAAAAACGATGGCTCGAGAATCCAGCAGCAGGGGGACCATGGAGATCGGCAAAACCGCGGGTTTAGGCCTAGCCGTGGCCGCACTTTATGCCGCAGTCTTTTTAAATGTCGAGACAGTCATGAATTATTTCACCCGGGGGGCCTGGTATGCGGCCCTGCCCGTGGCCACGGTTTTCGTGTTCTCTTTTGTGCACGGTGCTTTTTCTTCTAAATTTTGGGATCTGATGGGCATTCAAGCCACCAAAAAAGCGCAGCCCCGTCCGGCGGCGGCGAAACGGCCGGCGGCCAGAAAGCGGCCTCGTCCCCAGTTGCGTATCGATACTTAAGAGACCATACCTTGAAGCTCCAGTGCGAATATCTGACAGGAGGAAAGTGTAATGCATGACGTCGCCGCAGAAACCATCAAATTTATCGATCTGAATGCGATGAACATCTTGTTTCTGGTGATCGTCGGCTTTATCGGCGGTCTGGTGAGCGGCTTCATCGGCTCCGGGGGGGCGTTCGTGTTGACCCCGGGCATGATGAGCCTGGGGGTGCCCGGCACGGTGGCCGTAGCCAGCAACATGTGCCACAAGTTCCCCAAGGCCATGGTGGGCGCCTACAAGAGGTGGAAATACGGCCAGGTGGACATCAAGCTGGGTCTGATTATGGCGGCTTCCGCGGGCCTCGGAGTCTGGGTGGGCATCAATATCCAGGAGTGGATTCTGGCTAAGTGGGGCGAGGCCGGGTCCAACCTTTATGTCAGCCTCTCGTTTGTGGTCATCCTGGTGGTGGTGGGCGGCTACGTCTTCTACGACGCCTATAAGACCGTCAAGAGCGGAGGCGAGGAGAAGGTGGGGGCGTTGGCCCAGTGGCTGCAATCCATCCACCTGCCGCCCATGATGTACTTCAAGACCGCCAATGTCCGCATCTCCATGTGGTTCACCATCCCCATCGGCTTTGCCACCGGCTTGCTGGCGGCCACCATTGCGGTGGGGGGCTTCATCGGCGTGCCCGGCATGATCTATGGTTTGGGCGTCACCGGCCTGGTGGCTTCAGCTACGGAACTGGTCATCGCCTTCATCATGGGTTTCGGCGGCACCATCAAGTGGGCCATGCACGGCATGGTGGATATCCGTCTGACCCTGCTCATCCTAGGCGGGTCGCTTTTGGGGGTGCAACTGGGCGCAATCGGCACCACTTACGTAAAAGAGCACATGATCAAGATTGTTATGGGTTCCATCATGCTCATCGTGGCGGTGAGCCGGGGTCTGGCCATTCCCAAGTACTTGCATGACCTGGATTTCCTGGTGATCAGCGATTCCACCAACAAGGTCCTGATGACCGCCAGTTTCCTCAGCATGTGCTTTGCCCTGGGGATGGGCGCCATTATCATCCTGGGGAGCATGTGGAAGGCCAAGCGAGCCGAAAGCGCCAAAGAAGCCGCTCTGGCCGTAGAAAAGAGCTATGGCTAAAATATCATCGCCTTCTGGTGGCCGTGGACGGCTCGGCTTCGAGCCTCCACGCCCTCCAGGAGTCCTTCAAACTGACCGGTTCCTGGGTCACCGCGGTTGCGGTGGCCCTTTTTTATGGAGGCCCATGGCCGCACCGGCTTAAAACGTCTCCTCATGGGCCGGGTCGCCGAAAGGGTGATCGATCAACCCCCTTGCCCGGTGCCGGTGATTAAAGAGTAGGCCCGAACCCGCGATCAATGGCGTTATTAGCTTGAACTTTCTGATTATTACCTCTGCTCCTGCACCATATTAAGTTTACCTAAAAGATTTACCAGGATTTCAGGTTCACTTTCAGGAATTGGTCTGTTATGAGAGCGCTAACAGGCGGGAATTCCTTCGCCTTGTAGTTGATATATAGCGTTTGCCGAAAAATATTTCCTAAATGAGCGGGAGTGGTCCTTACCTGAATCGTTCCAGGGAGCAGGTGCTTTGATTGCCATCGGGACGAGACATGACCCACAAGAGAGCCTGATCAATC
>JAKAKP010000150.1 GCA_021813445.1 Deltaproteobacteria bacterium | reverse complement strand
GATGGTGGCCTATTCGCAGGTTCAGCCCAATAATCCCTACTACAACGTCTACGCCAATGTGATTTTCAACAAATCTAACAACACCGTGTACGGGGTGCCGTATAGTGATCGCTTTAACAACGGTAGCAATAATCCCCTGGTCAATAGTGTGTCTTATGGTGGTAAAAATGTGGCTACCTGGGCGATCGGCATCGGCGCGCCGCTCCCTCACACTGTAGGTGGCCCCGGCGCGCTGTTGTTGCTGCTTTTGTCATGAATCAACGCTGCCGGCAGTTACCTGGACAGTATATTGGATAGCATAAGAAAGTAATCGGCGCTAGGCCACGTCAAAGTTCCTGCTTATGAGGAAGCGGTTCTGTGAGCGCGGGACAGGTTGAAAATAAGCCCGTAGCCCGTAGGGCGGGAAAGCGCAGCGCCTCCCGCCTTTAATTAGCCGCGCTAATCGCCCCAGGTGGGATGTGTTTCACTTCCCCTCCCCCCGGAGATTAATCTAAAAACGAGAAAAATGTCGGGTCCGTCTTACGCACCATCTATTACTTTGGTGCGTAGGACGCACCCTACATGGTTGCTTACCATCTTTTCACTCTCCCGGTAAATATGGATAAAGGGCTGAATCTGACAGAAGCCTCCTGCGATTTCCGCTACCTCCTGGCCCGGGGCTATGCCCGGGCTGCGGCCCTGGCTCTGGTGGGCAACCGTTATCATTTGGAGCACAACGCCCGGCAAATCCTGCACCGGGGCGTCTTTGCCCCGGACGCGGCCCGGGGCAGGCAAGCCAAACTGCGCCACCTCCGGGACCTGGCGGGCCAGCCCTTGGGCGTCGACGGTCACAACGTCCTCATCACCCTGGAATGCGCCTTGCGCCGACTGCCCCTGGTGGCCGGGGATGACGGCTTCATCCGGGATGTGGGCCAGGTTTCCGGTGCGTTCCGGGCGTCGCCTTACACCGAAAGGGCTCTGGGATTGCTGGGGGATTATCTTAAGCTCCAGGGGGCGGGGCCGGTGCACGTCTTTTATGACGCGCCCCTGAGTAAAAGCGGTGAGCTGGCCCGGTGCACCCGGGAACTCTGGGCGGCCCGGGGACTGGCAGTGACGGCCGCGGCCGTGCCCGTGCCGGAGCGGGAGTTGCTGGCCTTATCCTGCCCCGTGGCCACGAGCGACACCGGCCTGATTGATCAAGTGGGACTGGTGGTGGACCTGGCCGGAGAGATTATCCGCCGGGAACCGGCCTGGCAGGTCTTGGACCTAGGTGCCGGGGAATAACTAATTTTAGCCTGTCTTGAAAAGTTCAAAGTTCAAAGTTCAAGGTTAACTGCCGGTAACTTTTCATAATTTACGGGTGAGCTAAGAGCTCATGAACAACTGTCCTGAAAAGTCCCGGGCGGTGCCACAGGCTTTCCAGCCTGTGCGGTTACCCGGGCGGGCGGGGACGCCCGCCTCTACGTTCCCTTTTCATGCTTTACGGGTGGGCCATACGGCCCATGGATAACTGCTTCGAAAAGTTCTTATCAGTGGCGCAGCCTTTCCAGGCTGCGCCGAAAAACTGCGCAAGCCTGCGCCCAAGACTCCTCTCACCAACTGCTTTCTGACTTGTGGTAATACCTCCTACCGTGGGGAGGGAGATGTTGCCCGGCTTTTTATCGAATGTTATTCGTGGGACACGACACTAGATTCTTCGGTCGCTCCGCTCCCTCAGAATGACAAATCACTTCGTTGCGCACTACTTGGTATCAGACTGATTCTTTTTTTCCATTCTCCTCTCACTCAAACGCTCCATGACCACATAGAAGACCGGCACAAAGGGGATGGCTATGAGCGTGGAGGCCAGCATGCCCCCAAAGACCACGGTGCCGATGGCCTGGCGGCTGGCGGCTCCGGCCCCGGAGGCCCACACCAGGGGCACCACTCCCAAGATAAAGGCAAAGGAGGTCATGATGATGGGGCGGAAACGCAGCCGGGTGGCTTCCACCGCGGCCTCGATGATGGACCGGCCCTGGTGGCGCAGGTCCCGGGCGAACTCGACGATAAGGATGGCGTTCTTGCTGGCCAGGGCGATCATCAGCACCAGGCCGATCTGGGTGTAGAGGTTGTTATCCAGCCCCCGCAGAATCAGGGCCAGCAGCACCCCCACCATGGCCATGGGCACGCTGAGCATCACGGCCGCGGGGCTGGTCCAGGACTCATAGAGTGCGGCCAGCACCATGAACACCAGGGTGATGGACAGGGCGTAGATAAAATAGGCTTGAAGGCCCATCAGCTTTTCCTGGTACGCGGTGGCGGTCCAGTCATAGGCAATGCCCTGGGGGAGGGTGTGCGCGGCCACGTCCTCCATGAGCTTGAGCCCCTCGCCGGAGCTGACTTGTGGGGATGTGGTCCCGTAAAGGGACGCGGCCGGATACAAGTTGTAACGGGTCACCAGTTCCGAGCCCAGCATATGCCGCACTTCCATGAGGGTGCCCAGAGGCACCATTTCTCCTTTATTGTTACGAGCATACAGATTCTTGAGGTCGTCAGTCAGGAGGCGGTAAGGCGCGTCCGCCTGCACATTGACCTGAAACACCTGGTTGAACTTGTTGAAGAGGTTGACAAAGGAAGTACCCGGGAAGGCCTGCAGGGTATTAAAGACATTGTCCAGGGGAACGCCCAGGGATTCCGCCTTAGTCCGGTCGATGTCCAGGTAGATTTGGGGACTGGTGACGCTGAAGGTGGTAAGCAGGCTCTTCACCCCGGCTTGGGCCTTGCCGGCGTTAATCATTTCCGTAACCGCTTTCTGTAATTCGGGCAGTCCCAGGCTACCCCGGTCTTCCAGCATCATCTGAAATCCACCCGCCTGGCCCAAGCCCCGCAGAGGCGGAGGAATCAGCACCGCGATTTGGGCATCCTGGATGGCACTGAATTGTTTATAAAGATTAGCGACAATCCGGTCCTGGGTTAAGGCCGACCCTCTCTTCTCCCAACTCTCGAAAGGCGTAAAGGTCGTGAAGGTATTGGGCAAATTGGCGCCATCCAGGATGGAAAAACCGCCGATGGTCACCCAGGCGCGGATCCCCGGCGCGTTTTTCAAGATCTGGGAAACCTTGAGGGCCACCTCCCTCACCCGGGACTGCGAGGCTCCCTCGGGGAGGCGGGCGACCACCATGGCGTATCCTTGATCTTCGTCGGGCAGGAAGCCGATGGGGTGTATGGCGAAGCGCCATCCGGCCATAACAATGACCGCGAAAAATATCGCCATCATCAGGCCGGTGCGATGCACCATCCAGTTCACCAGGCGGATATAGGCATCCTCCACGGCCAGATATACCTTGTTGAAGCCCCGGTAGAAAAAGTTGGGTTGCTTATCTTTGAGGGGACGGAGCCAAAGGGCGCACTGGGCGGGTTTCAGGGTAAGGGCGTTGATGGCGCTGATGACCGCGGTGGCGGCAATGACCAGGGCGAATTGCCGGAAGATCTGTCCCGTAATCCCGGGAAGAAAGGCCGCGGGTAAAAAGACCGACACCAGGGCCAGGGTAATGCCCATTACCGGACCGGTCAACTCCTCCATGGCCTTGGCGGCCGCATCCTTAGGAGCCAAGCCTTGCTCAATATAACGGGAGGCGTTCTCCACAATGACGATGGCGTCGTCCACCACGATGCCGATGGCCAGAATCAGGGCGAAGAGGGTCATCAGGTTGATGCCGAAGCCCAGCATTTTCATGGCCGCAAACGCGCCGATGATGGTCACCGGGATGGTAGTGGCGGGCACCAGGGTGCCCCGCCAGTTTTGCAGGAAGACCAGGATGACGATGAGCACCAGGATGCCCGCTTCGAACAACGTCCGGTAGACTTCGTTAATGGCCTCCCGGACAAAGGTGGTGGTGTCGTAATGGATGGCGTAAGTCAGACCCTGGGGAAAGCCTTTTTTCATTTCCACCATGGCCTGTTTTACTACATTGCCGACATCCAATGCGTTCGCGTCGGGCAAAGTATAGACGATGATCTGGGCGCTCCGGTGACCGCTGACTCCGGCAAAGTTGCTGTAAGCTTGCTGACTCAGTTCGACCCGGGCGATATCCCGGATGCGGACGATCTGGGCAGTTTCCTCCCGCTTGCTCTTGACGATGATATCTTCAAATTGCTTCACCTCATCCAGGCGGCCCAAGGTGTTGAGGGTAAACTGGAAGGGTTGGTCGGGAGGAGACGGCGGTCCCCCAAGTTGGCCGGCCGCCACCTGGATATTTTGCCCCCGCAGGGCCTCCAGCACCTCAGAGGTGGTCAGGTTGTAATATTGGAGGCGGTTGGGATCCAGCCAGACCCGCATACTGTAAGATCCGGCGCCGGACACCCGGATCAGGCCGACTCCAGGCAGGCGGGCCAAAGGGTTTTGCAGGTTGATGACTGCGTAATTGGAGAGAAAGGTCTCGTCGAATTTATCCTGTTCCGAGTAGAGACTGATCACCAGCAAGATATCGGTGGAGACCTTTTTGACGGTGACGCCCTGCTGCTGGACACTCTCGGGCAGTTGGGCGTTGGCGCTGCTCACATAATTCTGCACCTGCGCCAAGGCGGTATTGAGGTCGGTGCCCACGGCAAAGGTGACGGTTAAGCTGTAACTGCCGTCACTGCCGCTGGTGGAAGACATATAGAGGGAGTTTTCCACCCCATTGACCGCCTGTTCAATGGGGACCCCGACGGTGTTGGCCACCGTTTCGGCGTTGGCGCCGGGGAAGCGGGTGGTTACCTGGATGGTGGGCGGCACCACCGGCGGATATTGGGCCACCGGCAAGATATAGAAACAGACCACCCCGATAATAATGGTGACAATGGCAATGACGTTGGCAAAGATGGGCCGGTCAATGAAAAACTTGGAAATCATGATCCGGCCTTTCGCTTCCCGTTTTTCTTGGCCTGGGGTGTTGCTTTAGCGGCTTGCGCTTTTAGCTCTTGTTTTTCTGGAGTGACCGGCCGTCCGGGAATGGCCTTGATGACTCCCTCCACCACCACCCATTCGTCTCCCTGGAGGCCTGCGTCAATGACCCGGAAGCCGTCCGTCTGGGTCCCTAAAGTAACGGCCCGGCGTTCCACTATATTCTTCTCATTAACCACCAGGAGATAAGGGCCTTGCTGATCATATCCCAGGGCCTGCGTCGGGATTACCAGAGCCGCCTTCTTCTCTGCCACCGGCACCTGCACCCGGGCGAATAATCCCGGCAGGACCTTGCCGTCCTTATTGGGGGCAATCCCCCGGAGCAGCAAGGTGCCGGTGGTGGGCGTGACGCTGATAGCCGCAAAATCGAGGGTTCCCTCATGGGGGTAGCCCTTCTCATTGGCTAGGCCGAAGGCCATGGGCCATTTCTTTTTGCTGGCCTCGGCGGGCGAGAGCCGGGTGCCGCCCATGAGGCGGAGAAGGTCCCTTTCATTGATGGTGAAATAGATATAGATGGGGGAAATCTGGTTGACTTCGGCCAGGACCGTGCTTTCGCCGGAACCCACCAGGTTGCCGGGGTCGCGCAAACGCCGGTCGATGCGGCCGTCAAAGGGGGAGGTGACCCGGGTATAATCCAGATTGAGCTGGGCCAGGTCTCGTTGCGCCTCGGCGTTTAACAGGGCCGCCTTGGCGGCGTCCCGTTGATACAGCCATTGATCCACATCCGTTTGTGACGCGGCCTTTTCCTGCTGCAGCTTGGAATACCGGGTCAATTCCGTTTGCGCATGAAAAAGAGCGGCTTTTTGGGTGAGGATGCTCGCTTTGGCCTGCTGTAGTTGGGCCTGGTAGGTGTTTTGCTGGATCAAAAACAACAACTGCCCTTTTTTCACCCGGTCGCCGTCCTGAAAAAAGACTTTTTCCAGGTAACCCTCCACCCGGGCCCGGAGCTGCACCGTATTGATGGCCTGGGTGTTGCCGGTAAGCTCCAGGTACTCCGTGACCGGCCGTTTCAAGGGTTTGCTGACCGTCACCTTGGGGGGAGGCGGCGGGGTGTACCCGGCTTTTTCGCGGCAGGCCGCCACGACCATGAGCAACACGGGGACCAAGACCCACGTCAGGTGCCGGAAACCGGGGCAAAGCTGGAATTTCTTTGACGTCATGATGAAAAGCTCCAATAGTCGCATTTGGAGTGGACGAGCATGAGGGAGGCGGGAAAGGAGCCGGCCTGGCCCTGCCTGGCGGCGCCGCGCTCAGACTCAATCTTGCTTGGGAGAAGAGGCCGGGGCCTTTGCTCCTTTCTCCCCTTGATTTTTCCCTGGTTCGGAGAGGGCATACTGCGCGGGAGCCAGCAGACTCCCCCAATTCGTCCGCTTCGCCATCTCCGCCTTTACCGATTCCGGGATGAAATCCTTACCTTCCCGGAGTTGCCAGCCCCCTCCCAGGGCCTTATACAATCCCACCAAGTTCCGGGAGATGTCTCCCAGGGTGACCGCCAGGCTGTCCTGTTCGTTCAAGAGGGCCTGCTGGGCGGTGAGCACGGTGGTGAAATCGACGGTGCCTCCCCGGTATTGGAGCACCGAAAGGTCGAAAGAACGCCGGGCCGCGGCCGTGCTGTCGCCCAGAAACCTGGCCCGCACCTGGGAGCGCAGGAACGCCGTCAGCGAATCCTCCACCTCCTGCTGGGCTTTGAGAACCGCGTTCTGATAGCCGATGAGCAGCTGCTGGAAGCGGGCGTCCTCCACCCGCACCTGGTTGGTCAAGCGCCCATAATTAAAGAGGTTCCAGGTAAACGACGGGCCGGCCTGGGCGCTGCGGCTGTCCCACCGGAACATCTGCCCCAGGGCGAATCTGGCCACGTCGCTGGACTGGAAACCAAAGGTGCCGATGAGACTGAAGGCCGGGAAGAGTTCGGCCTTGGCCACGCCGATATTGGCGCATTGGGCCGCGGCCTGGGCTTCAGCGCTGCGGATATCCGGGCGCCGGCGCAGCAGGTCCGCGGGGATGCCCACCGCCACCTGGGGCGGGGGCGCGGGGATGACCGCCCCCTTGCCGGTCAGGAAATCGGTGAGCTGGTTGGGCGGCATCCCCAGTAAGACGCAGAGGGCGTTTTGGGCCTGGCGGAGCTGGATTTCCAGGGCCGGAATACTCGCCTCGGTATTGGCCAGCAAAGTTTTGGCCTGCTCCACGTCCCGCTGGGTAGTGGTCCCGCCCCGGAACTTCGCTTCCGCGACCTTGAGGACCTCCGTCTGGGTGGCCACGCTCTCCCGGGCGATCTCCAGGCGTTTTTCCAGGGTGCGGATCTGGATATAGGAACTCGCCACGTCGCCGGTGAGGCTGACCAGGGTGGCGTCGTAATCAGCCACCGCCGCGATCAGGCTGGCATCCGCGGCCTCGATGGCCCGGCGGAATTTCCCCCAAAAATCCAACTCCCAACTGGCAGTCACGCCGACTTCGGATTGAAACCACTTCAAGTTATTATTGAACGCCGCCTGGGGACTGTGGGTGCTATAGCGGTATTTATCCAGGTAACCGTAGGCCTGCTGGGTTTGGGGAAACAATTCCCCCACCGCGACGCCCAGCTGGGCCCTGGCCTCCAGGACCCGCACGCCGGCAATGCGGAGATTCAGATTCTCTCGGTAGGCGGTGTCGATGAGCCGGTCCAGCGCGGGATCTTTAAAAGCCTTCCACCAGTCCCGGTGCTCGCTGGAGGCGGTGCTTACCTGGCGGTCCCCGGCATCCTGCCAGTCTTTGGCCACCGAGGTCTTGGGCGGCGTAAAGTCCGGACCCACCTTAACGCAGCCGGCACATATGAGGAAAAAAACCAGTATGACTTGGCGAAGATGAACGCGCTTCATAAGCTCTCCCAGGCTGCACCACGGCTGCGTTCCTGTCGAAGCCACCGGTTGGAGGTCCTGTTAACTTCCGCCTACCTTACTGCGCTTCCGGCCTTAATGCAACCATCATTCATGGGGCAGGGTAGAGATCAGGCCGAGCCCCTTGGGAAACCCTTCTTTTGTAAGAACAACCGCGCAAGCTTCCTTAACCCGCCTTATTCATGTACTTTTCGTAATACACGACAACATATTAAAATATTTAATTAAATTAAAAAGTCCCAAAAAGCAGAGTGTTTTTACGCAGGCTGGAAAGCCTGCGCCACCAAGTTCTTTGCTGCCTGGTGAATTATCCGGATTAAGAATCTCGCCTTTTCCGGTACCTACGAGATCCTGCAGATGCGCCGCTCTTTAAGATGACCGGATAGAGGATTTTGCAGAGGTCTCCGGGCGCAGGCCAACAGCAATTTTCTGGGGAGTAATTTCTGTAAAGGCGGGGGAGTAAGACGCAGGGGGCAGGAAGCGGCACGGGGGTGTCTCCCCCCCGTTTGCCCCCTGCCCCTTTTAATCATTAACTTAAATCTGGGCGCCGACTTCGGCCAGGGTCTGGAAGTAGATGCGGCGGGTGCGCCGCAGCCGCTTCTTAAAGCAGAGCCCCAACTCCATGCAGGCGTTATAAAAAGATTCCCGGCTGAATTCCAGGGCCAGGAGGCGGACCATGGTTTCCTGGGTGGCCTGCTGGCGGAGGTCTTTGATTTTTTGGCGGGCTTCTTCCAGTCCCAGCCAGAAGGGCAGCAGGATCAGGTCGGCTTTTTCCTGAAGGTGGGTAATTTCCGCCTGCAGTGTCTGTAAGACGCCGTTTTCCGACTTCTCGGTCACAGTCTCCTGCACCACTTCCACTCCCAGGCGGCGCAGAAATTTCAAGAGAAATTCCCGGTGGCTGTTATCCCAGGGTCCCAGTTTCCAAATATCCGCGGGGATTCCCACCCGGGGCACGTAGTTGCCCCCCGGCAGCCAATCGCGCCATTGCTGCACCCGGGAAAAGAGCCTTTTTTTCAGATTCTCCACATAGTTGCTCTTTCCCCACTGGGCCTGCCACATGTGGATGCGGCCGTAAGCCTTGAGTTTGACATAGAACCAGTCCCGGGCAATGAGGCGCTGGAGCACTGAAGACCAGGAGTAAAACTTCTTCATGGCCCGGATGGTCTCGCATTGGAGCTCATAAGGAGTAAGCTGCCGGGGCTGAAAGACCGCGTGATGGCCGTCGTAGTGGCTCCAATCATGGCAGAAGATGCGTTCTTGATCTTCCAGTTCGTCATAGACCGGAGTGCCGGGGATGGGGGTGAGGATAAGATATTGCAGGGAGTCCAGATCCAGGTCCCGGGAGAAGCGCACAGTGTCCCGGATGACCTGGTAGTGGTCCTCCTCGGAGCCGAAGACGAACATGCCGTGGACCCGGATATTGTGGCGATGGAAATTGACGACGCATTCCTTTATATTTTCGACGGTTTGCGATTTGTTATACAGCTTCAGGGTGGCGGGATTAATGGATTCCAGGCCCACAAAGACACAGTAACAACCGGTTCGGGCCATGAGGTCCATCAGCTCCTCGTCTTTGGCCGCATCCACCCGCACCTGGGCGCTCCATTCGATCTTCAGGTCCTCCTGGAGCATGCGCTGGCATAATTCCTTGATCCGTTCCCGGTTGGCGGTGAAATTGTCGTCGCAGAAAAAGACATGATGGGCCTTAACGCCGTTCTGGCGGATTTCTGCCAGCACCCGGTCCACGGAATTGTAGCGGTATTGGCGGCCGAAGAGCTTGATCACCGCGCAGAAGCGGCAGTTAAAGGGGCAGCCCCGGGAAGTGGCGATGGACATCCAGCGGCGGCCGCGGCGGGAGGCCCAGCCATGGACCACATTGTAATCGGGGATGGGCAGGTCGTCCAGGATGGCCACCAGGGGCCGCCAGGGGTTCTGCCGCATGGCCTCCCCTTCCAGGTAGGCCAGGTTTTTCACCTGGGCCAGATCGCCCCCGGCATTAAGGGTGGCCACCAATTCCGGCAGGGCCTCGTCCCCTTCCCCGCAGATGACATAATCGGCATGATCCAGGGTCTCCCGGACCACGAAGCTGGGATGGGCCCCGCCCATGGCCACCGGTATGCCCTGCACGCGATAATAATCCCCCAGCTCATAGGCCCGGGGCGCGGTGGAGGTGATGCTGGAGATGCAGACCAGATCGGGGTGGAAATCCAGGCGGCCGTAATCCGCCGGCGCCGCGATCTCTTCGATGATAACCTTAACCTCGTACCCCTGGCGCTGGAGAATGGTCCCCAGCAGCACCGGGCCCAGCCGGGGGATGGCTACCCGGCTGAAGATATGGGGCCGGGGAGAGCGAGGTTCGATGAACAAGATTTTTTTGATTTGGTGGGTCATAAGCTTGCTCCTTCAGGAACCCCATTCCGGAGCGGCAGCACGAGCGCCCTCCCGGGTACTAAGGCGCAGCCTGAACAGAATTCTGGATAGTAAGAATTTTTTCGTAAGTTTAAAGGAATGCGGGGAGGAATGTCAAATGATTCTTTCCCGGCGCCAGAGACACACCTCTAGGGCCAAAATTCAAGCAGATTTCCCCTGCCGCAGGGGAAATCTGCTTGAAAGATGCAAAAAGACTATATGTAAATGGAGGAGGGCTTAGACGCAACCGGTGGGTTTGGCCAACCCTGCCATCTTACAGGCTCCCTTACCAGGTCCGGAGGGGAACAGCTCATAGATGTGTTTCAATTTGTATCCGGTCACCTTGGAGAGAATCCGCACCATGGGGGCGATGCCGTTCTTTTTGTAATAATCCTGGAGCATATTGATGACCTTCCAGTGCTCATCGTTCAGCTCCTTGATGCCTTCGGAATCCTTCACATAATCTACCCATTCCTGGCACCACTGATCCAGGTTCTCCAGGAAGCCGTCCTCGTCAACGGTAAAGGTTTTGCCCTTGTATTCGATAGTGGCCATGCCGACATATCCTCCTTAAAGATTTTATCGCCGGGTGTTAGTATTTCAAACTACGTCATTGTGAAAATTTTGTCAAGCAATAAAAATTTGTAGAGGTTTTGGAATGACTTCTAAAACCTGCACAGGCTGGAAAGCCTGTGCCACCAAGACTCCCGCAAATCAATTACTTTCTGACTTGAGGGTAATACGAAGGTCTCCAGCCTCCGGAGGAAAAATCTTTCCCGGATTCATGATACCCCGGGGGTCAAAAACCTGCTTCAAGCGTTTCTGTAAGGCAATGGCCGCGGGCGACAATTCCATCCCCAAATACGGGGCCTTGGTCAGGCCGATGCCGTGCTCTCCGGAGAGGGTGCCCTGCAGCCGCCGCACCTCGTGGAAGAGCTCTTCTACCGTAGGACCCACCGCATTCGCTTCTCCTGGAAGCCGCTGGTCGTACAGGATGTTGACGTGGATATTGCCGTCCCCCGCGTGCCCGTAGCAGGGAATCAGCAGCCCCCGGCGCTTAGAGAGGTCTTCCAGCCCGGCAATGAGGTCCGGGATGGCTCCCAGGGGCACCACCACGTCTTCGCTCACCTTATGGGGCTTCACCTTGAGCAACGCGGGGGATACGACCTTCCGTGCTTTCCAGAGGTCGTCGGCTTCGGCCGCGGTTTTCGCCCGGAGCACCGGGTCGGCGCCCTGCTCCCGGCAGAAAGCCGCCACCGCCGCGGCCCGCTCCTCCACATCCCGGGGATGGCCCTCCACCGCAATGAGCAGCAGGGCCGCAGCCTGGGGCGGAATTTTGAAGGGCAGCATCTCTCGGACGCACCCCAGGGTGACGCGGTCCATGAACTCCAGGGCCGTGGGCGCCAGGCCGGAGGCCAGAATGCGGCTCACCGCCTCGGCCGCGGCCTTAAGCGTCGTAAAGGCCGCGGCCAGGGTCTGGCGGGCCGGAGGTTTGGCCACCAGCCTGAGGATGATGCGGGTGATCACCCCCAGGGTGCCTTCCGACCCCAAAAAGAGGCGGGTGAGGTCGTAGCCCACCACCCCTTTCATGGTGCGGGTCCCGGCCTCGATGATCTCCCCGGTGGGCAGCACCACCTCCAGGCCCAGGACGTAGTCCCGGGTGACGCCGTATTGTACGGCCACCGCGCCCCCGGCGCATTCGGCGACGTTGCCGCCGATGGTGCAGAACTCGGCGCTGGCCGGGTCCGGGGGATAATAGAGGCCCTGCTTTGCCACCGCGGCCTTGAGCTTCCCCAGGACCACCCCCGGCTCCACCACCGCCACCAGGTCTTTGGTGTTGATCTCCAGGATGCGGTTGAGCCGGGTCAGGACCAGGACCACCCCGCCTTTGATGGGCACCGCGCCGCCGCTCCGGCCCGTGCCCGCGCCCCGGGGCACCACCGGGAACAGGTGCTCATTGGCCAGGACCAAAATCCGGGAAATTTCCTCTGCCGCCCCCGGGAAGACCACCAGCTCCGGCAGCCGTTCCCGGTCCGTGGCGTCAAAGGCATAAGTCCAGCGGTCCTCAGTGGCGGTGAGGACATGGTCCGGTCCCACTATGGCTTTTATCTGCTGAATCAAGGCGTTTTTCATGGCAAGGTTTCTCTCATAAATCTCCAATTTATTGCCTAAATTTAAGATGCGCAGATGTGGCTAAAGTATTATATGGTTCATAACATTTAAGCCTTTTAAATATATGGGACAGCAAATTATTGCTTAAGTGCCCCCCCCATCCCAATTTAATTTTACAGACTTTATCAACTTTTGCCATTCATTAGGTTTTGAAATCGTGAATTCAACTAAAACGGTTCGGTATCCAAGACTTCGGGCCCGATCCATAATAGTGTCTCCATCTTTTGGATATCCTGATTGAAAGGCATGGAAAACCCCATGTTCAGATACAGGTTTCATAGTTATAAGGCTTGTCCAGACGGAGTTGGTTAAAAGACCTGGAGTAACCGCAAGCTCATAAGGAGTACCACTATTCGATTTGGCCCAATTAAGAATTATGGATAAGTCATCTGAATATGATACCGAATCAATTCCGAGAAGAATTATTACTCCACTTTGATCTAGAGGTTTCTTCATCCCATGATACGAGCGACAACCCTCCGAAAAGGAAACTAATAAGATTCCAGCCATAAAGATGGATAGAGAAACCTTTAAACGACTTCCACTTGTCGCATATGCGACAGAAAACACCACAATAATAATACCAATAATAACAACTATAAAATCAGGCATTATTATTATGGTCCCACCAGAAGCAGCTAAAAATGCAACGCCAATTGGCACTACAATCCATTTTACTTTATCTGCACTAATCGCGCTTGCCATTAAGGACATAAGAGGCCACAAAACAAAGAATGTAACACAATAGACCAATAGCCGTTTTTTAACCAGGCAATATATTGTAACCACTGTTATCCTCGACATTTCATTAGGTATTATATACTATAATACAATATTATTAACGAAACTGTTTTAAACGGTCCCTAATTCAAAATCCAGATAGAAATGTAATTTTATGAGAACCTTCCCCGGCGTTTCATCAGCTTGATGCCGAAATTTGCATCTTGCAAGGGTTCATGCTGAGTCTGCCACACCGGGCGATAATGGCTGGCCACCCAGTCCATGATCAATTTCCCATAAGAAGGATCGGCACCGAAGAACTTTACGCCGTATTCGGCGGTGTTTTTGTGGATCAGGATCACATAATCCGGAGGATGCGCTTGCAGCGCCTCCAAAATGGCGCCTTCCCCGAAAATGGCCAGTTCCGGGGGCATAAAATTGACATAGGGGGTGGGATTGCGGCGCCTGGTTAGAAAGTTCACCATGACGCCCTCGGGCAACACCACAAAATTGCCCCCAGGGGCAATCCGGGTTTTAATCTCCTGCAATAGTTGGTTCACTGCCTCCCCTCGTGGAAGATAGGGTAGCAAGTAGGAGATTTCCACCCTGCCCCTGATCCAGGGATCATAAGTGAAGATGGCGTCATTGCCGGTGCCCACCAAATAATCTTTTCGGCTATAAAAATAATTGGAAAGAGTCAGCAAGACACAAAGGTCAACTAACAAGGTCACCATAATCAGGCCCCGGAAGATGGTCCCTGACCCGCCATGAGCTTGCAGCGCCTTGGGAACTAAATAGATCAAAGTGATGACCAATAAGATAACTGCGGGCATCGCCAGAACGAAGCCATATTGACTGAGACTGGGCCGGAAAAAGTTTTTTAACAACAGGATAAACGCCAAAGTTGCACAAAAGGCCAGGGGTGCCAGGTCGTTCAGGGACTGTGGTTCATTCCATTTCCGAAAACAGGCTGCCGTTACGACAATTAGTATGGAAACAGTAAGCAAGGGCAGAGGCCAGCCCTCCAGGAGCCAGGGCGGGGGGGGAAGCTGACGGACCCACCAGGACCCGGCCAACATGGCCGTTCCGCTTACCAGGAAGAGCAGCTTCTTGCGCCCGGACTGAAAGGCCAGCCCAAAGGCGGCGGCGGCTCCGGCAAATAGCAGCAGACCCAAAAATTCCCTCAGTATTTTTAGGGAATTGGCCCCCAAGCGGTCCAGTCCCATATTCCGGCGATAGAAAAAATTATGAGTGACATCGCTGCTCCAAAGAGCGCTCCAAGTCCCGGCAACCCCTTTCAAGGCCTGCCCCGCCGGCATTTGCGACGACAGGTATAAGAAAAACCCGGCTATAGGGATCAACATAGCCAGACCCAGGATCAGAAAAGTCTGGAGAAACCCTCCCAAGGATTTCTGCCGGGAAAGCAGAACCAGGCTGATCCCGACGCCAGTGGCCGCCGCAGCCGCCAGGAAGACCTCCCCCTTGGTGAGAAACACCAGTCCCAGGAAAAACCCTGCCAGAAAGGCCATCACCCGGTGTGAACCGGCTCTTCCCCGGACGATCACCCAGAGGACCGCCAAGATCAGCGCGAGGCCGTGGGTCAAATCATGGGAATAGGGGCAGACATAATTATAATCGCCCAGGCATTCGTAGTGGGCAAAGGCAAAGGCGCACAAAAAAACCAGGCCAGCCACCACCGCTGTCAGCTCATCGCTCAACTCTTTGATAATTCGAAACATCAACCAGGTCATGACTAAAATGATGATCAAGTTGGCGATTATCAAAGTAGTGAAGGAAACCCCAAACAGGCGGAACCACAAGGCGTTGAGATATGGGGATAAAGGGCCGTTGAAGTAAGCCAGATCCCGGTAGAGGACCTGGCCGGCAGTCAGTTGCCAGGGAATATACAACTCCCGGCCGAAGTCGATGGTGAGGTCCGCCCACCTGCGCCAGCTCCAGGCGGTGAGGCCCAGAAACGCCACCAAAAGTAGCAGGGGACCGATCCACTGGTGGCGGAATATTCTTCCTCCCGGAGAAAACGCCGAGAATACCGGAGGCTTAGAGGAAAACACCGGCCCTCTCACAACATATTATGCTCCGCCAGGGGAAAATACCCCTGCCGGCTGAGAATCAAATGGCCGTGGATGATGCGGTCTTGGCGGCCTTCACTGAGGCCCGGGCCAGTATTATTGGTGCGGCACATGAACCTTACTTCTCTCCCTCCTTCTTTGCCGGGAACAAGAGCACTGGCGCCAGGCCTTCGCGGAAGCAACCGGCGGTCTGGAACCGGCAGGGGATGACGATCTTCCCGGTCTTATCGATGAAGCCGAAGCGGCCGGGGGTGCTTCTATCCTTGATTTTCGCCAGCCCCTCGGAAAAGCTTTCGGCCAGATCGAATTGGGGCGGGATGGCCCATTTGCCATGGCGATCGATGAAGCCCTCCCCTTGGGAGGTGGTGGCCACCCGGGCCAAACCTTCGTGAAAATTGTCGGCATTTTCAAATTTGGCAGGCACGATGATCTTGCCGTGGCGGTCCATAAAGCCCTTTTTCGCCAGATTGCGCTACCCCGGGCCCAGGAATACAGCCCTCCCCTCGAAGAAGCTGCTGAACCGGGAGAAGCCCGGCCCCCGGGACTTAATGACCACCCGGCCCTGCCTGTTGATCACCGCCGTACCCCGGGCCGTCTCCACCACAGCCAGCCCTTCTCGGAATCTATGGACTTCGGCAAAGTCCTCGATCCGGGCAAACTGGGCGGGAATGGCCATGGCCCCGGTTTTATCGAGGTAGCCCCACTTGCCGTCGAGCTTCACCCCGGCCAGGCCTTCGGCAAAGCCTTGGGCGTCTTCGAACCGGGCCGGGATGACCAGCTTGCCGCGGCGGTCGATGAAGCCGTGCCTGGCCTGGCGCAGATGCGGGAGATCGGTCTCCAGTTCGGTGGCTAGCTCTTTCAAGGCTTCCAGCGCCGGCTTCTGGTCCACCGGGGTCTGGGCCCTGCCGCCCCAGGCCGGCAGGAGCAGCAGCAGGAGCAGGAAAAGCACCACCTTTTTCATGGGTTTTCGGTTTTCGGTAAAAAAATGGTGGAGCAGGCGTCTCGCCTGTTCAGTAAATTATATCATTGGCGGCGCAGGCGTCCCGCCTGTATAGAAAAAATGTAGGGTGGGCCTGGCCCGCCATCATCTTTGCCCATGCAAGCAGAATGACTGTAGGGTCGTCTCACGCACCATAAATGGCCCGGATATGCCAGTCGCTTAATTGGTGCGTAAGACGCACCCTACAAGGCTCCAAAGCCACAAAACTGCAGGGCGGGAAAGGGAAACGCCTCCCGCCTGCGGTAATTCGAAGTGGTTACCCCTTACACCATATTATGCTCCGCCATGGAAAAGTAACCCTGCCGGCTGACGATCAGGTGGTCGTGGACCGTGAGGTTCAGGGTATTGGCGGCTTTCACCAGGGCCCGGGTCAGTTCCCGGTCGGAGGCCGAGGGTTTGAGGCTGCCGCTGGGGTGGTTGTGCACCAGGATCAGGGCGGTGGCCTTGTGTTTCAGGGCCAGTTCCAGAACCTTGCGGGGATAGACCACGGTCTGGTCCACGGTGCCTTCCTGGACGATCTCTTCGGCGATGATCTCGTTCTGGCTGTTGAGGAACAGGACCCGGAACTGCTCGTCTTTCAGGCCGCCCATGGCCGTGCGGCAGTAGTCCACCAGGGCGTCCAGGGAGTTGATGGGGCTGCGTTTCAGGGCCTCTTCTTTTAAGTAGTATTCGGCGCAGGCCTTCACCAGGTTGATGAGGGTGGCGGAGTATTCCTTCAGGCCGGTAACTTCCATGAGGTCCTGGGGCGAGGCGTCCAGCACCTGGGTGAAGGAGCCGAAGTTTGCAATCAGGCTTTTGGCCAGAGGCTTGACGTCGGCGTGGGGGATGGCGAAGGTGAGGAGGAGTTCCAGGAGTTCGTAATCATGGAGGGCTGCGGCCCCGCCTTTCAGGAAGCGGCCCCGGAGGCGCTGGCGGTGGCCGTGGTAGTGTGGTTTTGCCGGTTTCTCTTTTTCTTGATCAGCCATGACGCCAAGGTCGCCCGCAGTCCCAAGATTTTAATTTCTTTTAATATTTTTCAACAGGTTTTGTCAATTTTTCCCTAAAAGGAGTGGGGGGAGGGACCAGGGCGGTGAGCAGTGAGCAGTAAGCAGTAAGCAGTGAAAAGCCGGGGCCTGGGCCCCGGCTATGGGTTTTTAACATTAATAATAAGGGGTGGGGGGAGGGCGTTTGGGGGAGGGGG
>JAKAKP010000149.1 GCA_021813445.1 Deltaproteobacteria bacterium | reverse complement strand
CATCGACCAAGCACTTTTATGGGTCATGCACCGGCCAGATGGCAATAAAACCACCTGTTCCCTGGAAAGATTCACGTGATGCTCACTCACTCCTCTTGAGGAAAAAATTTTCGGCAAACGCTATAAATACATGAGAATATCAAAAAGTTCAAAAAAGCAGAGTGTTTTTGCGCAGGCTGGAAAGCCTGCACCACCAGGTTCTTTGCCGCCTGGCGAATTATCCGGGATAGACCGCTTCCAGCATTTCCGGGGTAGGATTTTTTTGACCACCCTGCACCTTCTGCCAGCGTCCTGCTTTGAAGCAATGTAAAAAGGACAAAAAAAACTCCTGATCGCCTTGAAGTGATCAGGAGTCATTAGCTTTACGCGGTTCGGGAGATTTCCCCAGGCGGATCTCCATCGCCTATTTATGAACTAATGTCGGAATTTACTGGATGCAAGCAATTTTTCCAACAAATCACATCAACCGCTGAATTATCAGGACTATTCCCAGGCTGGCCAAAATATAGGCGGCATAGAGGTTGACACTGCCGCTGTGGATTTTCCCGAGCAAGGCGGCCAGCCATTCCCCTGACCTGGCGCAGGGCCGAAAGATCGTGCGCTCCAGGATGTACCCCTCCTGCCGTTGGCTTTTAATGGCCATCCGGAAATGCTTCGCCACCGTTTCTCGCTTCTCTTCGAAAATCACGGGGCGAAAGACCGCCTCGAAAACCACTCTCACGGGATTGGAAAATCCCGTGGCCGTATAAGTCATCTTAGGCAACAACTGCCGCACGCCGCCGGCCCAGGCCGGCCCCCGAGCCACTTTTCTGACCCTGGTCAAGACTCGGAAGAGGACGATGCTTCCACCCAAGAGCAGAATCAGGACGACAAAGGTGTAGGAAGTCGACATGGCAAAGACGACCGGGTTGCGCTCGGTGCCCCGATGCAAAACCACCAGTCCCCGACCAGGAATAAAACTGTGACCGACTTGGGCGCTGAGGTCATGAAATTCAGCGATAAACGCCTCGCCGAATTTGGCGTTTCCTTTGGGGACAGTAAAAAAGGGCGGCACCAGTTCGTCCACCATGTGTTCATGGGTAAACGTGGCAATAGTATTATCCAGCACCGGAATAACATAGGTTGGCAGGATCCCGAAAAGCAGGCAGCATAGCGCCAGGATAGCCATGGGCGCCTGCATTGACCGGCTCACCTCCACGGCCTTGGAGGTCTTCGGGGACCTGGCGATCCCCAGGAAGCTCATGGCAAAGGCCTTCACAAAACAGGTGACCGCCAGGGCCGCGGTCAGGGCCAGGGCCGCGGCGCAGAGGGCAAAAATGATCTTTATCCCCATGGAAGGCAATTCGACGCTGCGCAGCATGGTCTGCAGGGTCAACCACTCACTGACAAAGCCGTTGAGAGGAGGCAAGGCGGCAATGGACAAGGCGCCCACCAGGAAGAAAAAGCTGGTCCAGGGCATAACCCGGATCAATCCTCCCAACCGGTCCATGTCCCTCTCGCCCGCACTGTAATCCACGGCTCCGGCCCCGAGAAACAGGAGAGCCTTGTAAAGCGAGTGGTTCAGCATATGGTAAAACGCGGCAATAAAAGCAATGCCCGCCAGGGCCGGCAGGCCGGCGATCCGGAAAATAAAACCCGCGCCCAGGCCCGCGGTGACAATGCCGATATTTTCGATGGAGCTGTGGGCCAGCATCTCCTTCATATCGTTCCTGATGACGGCGTAAAGAATTCCCACCAGGGCGGAGATGCTGCCCACGATCAAGACGATGGCTCCGGCGCCGATATCCTGGAGCGGCAGCAGATCGGCGTTGAACCGCACAATCCCGTAGAGACCCAAGTTAAGGATTACCCCGGACAGGATGGCCGAGACATTGCCGGGCGCGGCGGGATGGGCCCGGGGCAGCCAGATGTTGGCGGGAACCAGGCCCGCCTTGACCCCGAAACCGAAAAACGAGAGCAAAAAGATGGCCCAGCGGGACGCCTCGCTCACCCCGGCGGCCGCGGTTCTTAAAGTGGCAAAATCGAGACCGGCGGCAGTCCGCGCCAGCAAAAAGAAGGCCAGCACCACGGCGATGGTCCCGGCTTCCCCCAGGCTCAGCATGAGATAGCCGGCCTTAATGGTCTCTTCTTTCTCGTGTTCGTAGTTCACCAGCAGATAGGAGAATATGGACATCGCCTCCCAGGTGAGCAGGAACGAGAGCGCATCACCGGCTACCAGCAGCAGGACAATGGACGCCAGCAGGAGATGATAATAAATCCCGAACGATTTCAGACTGTAGCTCTTCACATACTTTTTCAGATTCAGGTACGGGGCCGAAAAGATGGAGACGGGGAGAAACACCAAGCCGGTGATGAACACGAATAGGGCTGACAGCCGGTCCATCTGGAGCACCATACGGCCCAGGGACCAGACATGCCAGAGCTCCACCTGCCAGCCACGGCCAGAAAGGAGAACTTCGCCGCTCCCTACTAGAATAACGAGAGAGGACAGTGACCCGAGCCAGGCCAAAACCACCCGGTTTGGTTGCCGGGGAAGCAGGGCCGCCAACACCGCGCCGGCAGCACAGAGAATCAGGAACAGGAAAAACAGGCTCTGCGGTTCAAACATGGGATTCACCTCCTTGAGGCGAAGCAATCGATTCGCACCTATGAGGCTCGGCCCGACCAACCAACGCCAGCAGCGCATGCAGGATCGCCAGGGGCGGGGGCGGGCATCCGGGGACCAGGATATCCACGGGAATCAGGCTGGAAACGCCGCCCAGGGAGGCGAAACTCGACCCGAAGACCCCCCCGTAAATGGCGCAGGCGCCCAGGGCCAAAACTGCCTTGGGAGCCGGCATGGCCTCATAGGCCTTAAGAAGCGGCAGCCGCATATGTTCGGTCACCGGTCCCGCCACCAGGAGCAAGTCGGCGTCCCGGGGCGTGGGTGTTAGAAAGAACCCCAGCCGGTGCATATTGTAATAGGGCTTGTTGAGCTGCTCGATTTCACTCAAACAGGCGCCGCAGGCCCCGGCGTCGATCACCCGGAGGTGCAGGGACCGCCGGAAGGATTTGTCGAATTTTTTGGCCAGCTCAGCTCGGGGGCGAGGGGAAACGGCCCATTCATAATTTCCCTGCCACCGCCATTCCTGGGGAGGGGCGATCCGGCGGAGACAGCGGTAACAATGGATGCATCGCTGGTCCCGAAATATTACTTGCCGCCCCTCTCGGACCAGGGCCTCGCTGGGACAGCAAGCCGCCAGGGTCTCAGCCTCTTCCGGGTCCGTAAAGGTTCGCGGCAAGCCCGAGGGAAATCCCGGCGACACTCCGGCGGCTGTCTCTGCGCGGGCAGGATAACCTGTGGTTACTATTCCTTGACGGATACCTTCCCAAACCCATTCCCACATAGCGGCTACTCCTACCGGTCGCACTCGGCGTTGGAAAGCCCGAAGCTGGCCAGGATAATGGGGAAATCCTGATAGGCAAAATCCTCGGCGGCAAAATGAAAACCGTGCCAATTAGTAAACGAGGGAGTGGTCAGGTGATAGCGCCTGACGACGCCCGCCTCATCAATCCTTAGCCAGTGAAAGGCGGCGCCGCGGGGGGCTTCCGCCCAGCCCAGGGCGGCTCCGGGTTTGAGCGCGAGGTCCGGCGCGGCTATCTCACCTATGGGCAATGAGGATAACAGGCTTCCCAGGATGTTCACGGACTGCTCCGCCTCCCGGAAGAGCAGGCGCAGCCGGGCATAGCCGTCCCCTTCCTCTTCTTTGGGAACCTCGAAGGAAACCTCTCCATAGGCGGCGTAGGGCAACACCTTCCTCAGGTCCCGGGCCAGCCCGGAAGCCCTGGCGATAGGCCCCACCAGACCGTAGTCGCGGGCCTGTTCCTTCGTCACCAGGCCCACTTCCTCCAGCCGGTCCAGGAAACTGCTGGAATAGCGGAGCAGGTTGTAGAGCCGCTCCAACTTGCGAAAAATGGTCTGCACCCCGGAGGATAAAACATCAATTTGCCGGTCGTCCAGATCGCAGGCGACTCCGCCGGGAAGGTTCAAACCGAAGAGATAGCGGTGGCCCAGGAGAGAGCCGCAAAGACGGAGGGCTTCCTCTTCCAGGATGCCGGCCTGGCTGGTGGCTACGGCCAGGGCGGTGGAGTTGCAAACCCCCGCAATCGCCGCCACGTGATGGCGAAAGCGCTCCAATTCAGCAAAAGCGACTCGCAGAGCCTGGGCCCGGGCCGGCGCCTTAACCTGGCAAATCGTTTCGACGGCCTGGCAGAAAGCCAGGGAATGGGCAAAGGCCGAAGTGCCGGAAAAACGTTCCGCCAGGAGGAGCACCCGGTCCAGGGGCTGACCTTCGGCAATTTTTTCCACCCCGCGAAACTTGTAAAAGAACCGGGGGCTGGTGCGAATCACGTCTTCGCCCACGCTTTCCAGCAAGAACAGGGCAGATTCGGCGGCATCGGCATAAACCGGCCCGATGGGCATCATGAAAGCCCCCGGCGCCTGGACCACCCCGTTGGGCCGCCAGGAATCAACTTGGAGGTGCGGGTAGGGTTGGCTGGCGTCGAAGTCCTGCCGCAGGGGATGGATTCCTGCCGGCCATTCCTCATGCCGCACAATATTTATGAGGCGGGGGTGGCCTTCGAAAACCAGGCCGAAAAGGTCATGGGCCTCCCGTTCGTGCCAATTCGCGGCATGAATGATGGTGCTGATGCTAGGAACGGTATTTTCTTTTTTATTGAACCGCACGCCCAGGTGGACCTGTTCACCGGCCGGCTCTCCATAGAAGATGTACCGGAGAAGCCAATCCCCTTCCGTTTCTTCAACAATCAGACTGCCGAGGCCGTATTCCAGGTCATAAATGAGCCAACGGCACAGTTCCGGGAGCCGGTCGCGGTCGCCTTCCACGTAACACCGGGACAGATCGGCATCGATGCTGACATTGACCTGCCAGTGCCAACGCTTGGCTATGGCTTCGGAAAGACCGAGCAGCCTGAGGTTGTTTGCAGGATCTTGGGCCATTTAAACCCTCCCAAGAGAAGCCGCGGCTTGATGAAGAAGTTGATAAAGTTGCTCCGGCAGGTAAACGCCGAAGAGAATTACCGGAATGACCGTGGCCAGCAGGGCGATGATGCAGGCCAGAGGCAGAATATAATGTTTCGGTGCCGTTGACCTGGCAAACTGCAGCGCACTTTCGTCCATCAGGATGATTTCCGGGCGGCCGAATACCATCCGGTTGATTTGCAGCATGATGCCGAAAAAGGCCACCGCGATAAAGAAGGCCAGAAGCCCGATAACCAGGTACTGGCCATTCATTATCCCGGCCTTTAATATGGAAAATTCACTTAAGAAAACGGCGAAGGGCGGCGCCCCGGCAATCCCTAATCCCCCCACCATCAGGAAAGTCCCGGCCAGGGGCGAAATACGGATGAGCCCGCGAATGGCCCCGATGTTTCGAGTTCCCGTCGCCATCAGGGTGGCGCCGGCGGCAAAGAAGCATAGGGACTTGGTTACGGTATGGCTGACGATTTGCATCATGGCGCCGAAATGGGCGGCATATCCCCCCAGGCCCGCGGCGACCATGATGATGCCCATGTGTTCCACGGTGGAGAAGGCGAAAAGGCGCTTGTAATCTTTGGCCTGGATCAACAGAAATGATGCCACTCCCGCGGAAATGAGACCGAAAATGATAAACCATTTGCCGATATCGGCGGCGGCGCCGCCTTGAAACATCGGCAAAAGCCTCATGATGCAATAAAGGACCGCGGTGGTCTCTATGCCCGACAAAATGGCGCAGATGGGTGAGGGCGCCTGGCTATGGGCATCCGGAAGCCAGGTATGCATGGGCACCAGGCCCGCCTTGGTGCCAAAACCTATCAAAATGAACAGGAAGGCAGTGTAAAGGAGGGCCGGCGGCATCTGCGGCGAAGCCGCGAGCAATCCGGCCCAGGTGAAGGCTACATTGGGGGAAGGGCCCATGCCCCAACGGAGAAGAAGTATGCCGATTAAAGCCAGAGACGCGCCCATGCAGGTAAGCACCGCATATTTCCAGGCCGCCTCCAAGGCCTGGGGCGTGGATTCGAAACTGACCAGGAACACCGAAAGCAGGGTGGTCATCTCCACGGCAATCCAGACCAGGGCGAGTTGGGAAAATATCGGCACCGCCAGCATGGACAGGAGAAAGAGGTTGAACCGGCTGTAATATCTCCGGATCTTCCGGTCATCGGTCTCTCCCACCGTAGTGGCGATGTAACCCCACGAAAAGATGGCCGCGGTCAGCCCGACAAAGGCAACGAGGAGAAGGATCAAAGCGCTGAAGCTGTCGCACGCGAGATAATCCGCGATCGCGGTTATCTCGCCTCCGGCGGCAGTAGCCAGAGCTGTCCGCAAAGATAAGAGAAAAACCGCCAGGCTCCCAAGGATGGTTACCCCAGGGGCAAATCTCTTGCCCACCGGCAGCAGGGACAGTGCGGCCGCCAAGAGGCTGATTATCAGGATGTATAAAAGCTCCATGAAATTCTATTCCTCCCTTAAGGCCATCATCTCGCCCACTGCGGTTTTGGCGATTACGGTATGAATCCTCATGGCCAGAAGCCCGATCACCAGAACGGTGATCAGCACGTAAAAAGCGGCGGCCAACTCGGCGATGAGGGGTAGATTGGAGGCGATGGAGATGCCGGCGAAGAAGGCGCCGTTTTCCATGGCCAAAATCCCCAGGAGCTGGGGCACGGCTTCACCACGCACCGTGACGGTATAAGCTCCGATGAGGAGACTGGCCATGCCTATGGGCAAGTTGACCTTTTCAAAAGCTCCGGCGCCGTTGGCAGCCAAAAGCGGGCCGGCGATGTAATAGGCAAATATGGTGATGGCTATGGATATGAGTAAGGAGGTAGGAATATTAAGGACCTGGGAAATCTCACGCTTGGCATAACTTTCGTACCCGACGGCCTGACGCAGGACCCAGGGAATAATGAAGACCTTGGTGACGATGGTCAGCGCGGCTACCACAAAAAGGTGAATAGAAGCATGATAATACCCGAGAATAACAGCAGAAACCGCCAGAAGCAGGGCCTGGAACACGTAAATCCGCAGGCAGGTGAGCATCTGGCGGATCCCCACCAGGCCGAAGGCGCAGAGCAGAAAGAGCCCGCCCGTAAGGGCGTTCAATTTGGTGAGGAAGGAAAACACCATCTCCGACTCGCTCATAATTTTCTCCTACATGAAGAACAGGCCGATGATCATGGCGGCTACCGAAGTGACAAACGCGGCCCCGAGAAATTCCGTAATCCGAAAGAGCCTCAGCTTGGCCAACGATGACTCGATGGCCACCAAGACCAGGACAAAGATGCTGATCTTGATCAAGATCAGCGGCACCGCCAACAATACCTGCCAAAGCTCCGTCCCGTGGGCCAAACCCCAGGGAGCCACCAGGACGTTCAGGAAGATGCAGCACAGCACAAAAAATTTCATGGACCCGCCCCACTTCATCAAGGCGGCGCCCCTGCCGGAATATTCCAGGCCCTTCGATTCGTCGATCATGGCCAGTTCGAAATGCCCGGAGGGATTGTCCACCGGAATCCTCCCCGTCTCCGCGATGACCAGCATGAGAAAAGCCAGCAACATCAGGATATGCGCCGGTTCGAAGAAATTTGCCAGGGGCGTGACCCAATACTTCTGGACGATATAGGGGATGGTGGAACCGGCGATGAAGGAGACCGTGAAGAAGACGATCATGAACACCGGCTCGGCCAAAAAGCCCACCATCCTGGTGCGGCTGGACCCCATCGGCCCATAAGGATTACCGGTATCTATTGCGGCCAGGGTGGCGAAGAACCCGCCCAGGGCCAGAATAAAGCCGCCCCCCAGCATGTCGCCCATGAAGGCGAAGAAGAGGGGGTAGTCGGTCAATACCGGAATCAGGAGGGCCACAAAAATCGGGGTGATGAAGACCACGAAAGGCGTGAGGCGAAAGATCCAGGAACTATGCTCCGAGATAACTTCATCCTTGTGAAACAGCTTCCAGATATCCCGGTAGGGCTGAAAGATGCTGGGACCTCGTTTTGACTGAACATTCTCTTTTAATCGGGCAAGAATTCCTTTTATTAGCGGTGCAAAAGCCATGACCACTATCACTTGAATTAGATTGAAAATGATTTTATTGATCATGGTTACTCCCTGTTTTGGTTGGACAATTATCGATAATCTGCAATGATCTTCTTGATAGGAAAAATCCCGGACATAAAAAAAGCCCCTGACCTCACTTAGGATGTGAGTTCAGGAGCCATCAGCGTCGCCGCGGTTCGGGGAAAATATTTTCTCCCTGGCGGACCCCATCGCCTATTTTTACCGCAGTTCTTTAGCCGGTTTCTTCAATAAGGTCAAGATAAATGTATAGCCCCCTCCCAACTCATGTTGATTTTGGAAAAATATCCTTAGATATCTCGAGCCCTTATCTCTGCGTATTCTCTGCGTCCTCTGCGTCTCGGCGGTGAAAAAGGGAATCATTAACCGCAGAGACTCAGAGTGCGCAGAGAAAAGACAAGCAGAGAAAAGAATTTTGCAAAAGGCCCATAACTTATAAGTTACTTAATAGTCGTTGCCATCCGGGGGGTGAGGCTGATTATGAGGCAAACCCGGCGCGCAGCAGGGCGTCGCGGCTGATCAGGCCCTTGAATTTTCCCTGGGCGTCCACCACCGGCAAGCGCTTGATCGCCTTCTCCAGCATCAAGCGGATGGCTTCATTTATCGGGGCGTCCTCCTGGACCGTGACGATGTCGGTATTCATGACCTCGCCCGCGGTTTTCACGCTCAGGAGGAATTGCTGGAGTTGCCTGTGTTTTCGCCCCCGCTCGGTAAAAGGAATTTTGCTCACGAAATAATCCCAGATGCCAGGATGCCGCTCGGAAAAAGCGATCAGGAGGTCCCGATCCGAAATCAACCCCTGGAAACGTCCTTCCCGGTCCACCACGCAAACCCGCTGAATGTCGCTGCGGTCAATGGTTTCGATCACTTCCTCCACCGGCGTCTCCGGAAACACCGTGGGAGTGTCCCGACGCATGATATCGGCAACGGAGCGCAAATTTTCCACCACGATTTGCTGCTCCTGAAAGGCCTGCCAATCCGGAGATTCCCGCATGCTGGTGCGAAACACGTCCACCCGGGACAGGATGCCGACAAGTTTGCCTGCTTCATCAATGACGGGCAGGCGCTTCACCCCTTTGTGCAGCATCAAATCCACGGCCTCCGTGACCAGACTGTCCTGTCGTATCGTCACGGGCGGCCGGGTCATTACTTCCTTGGCTTGCCTGGGTTTAAGAGCCTCAAGGACCACCCCCACTTTTTGCTGATCCGATTCAGCCAGCAGGCCCAGCCTCATGGGCATGCCGGCCTTATAAATTAAATCCCCCTGGGAGATGACGCCCACCGGCCGGTTCGCCCCGTCGACCACCGGCAGCCCGGTGAAGGTGGAGGAAAGCAGCAGGCGCGCCACTTCGTCCAAGGGGGTGTCCAGGCCGACCTTTTTCGGAGACGGAGTCATGATGTCCCGGACCCTGGTCTCCTTGGGGATGAGAAGGCCGCGGGTCTTATGGGAAATGACGTTTAAATCGCGCACCGCAACAATGCCGTCCGCGACCATCTCCGCCAACTTCGACAAGATCTTGTCGGATTCGGCAGCCGGGACCACAATGGTGATGCGCAGAGGCATATTGTAGGAAAGAACCTCAAGCCGGGCGGTGGCAATCTCCCCGCTTTCATAAAGACCCTCAATCCCCCGGGTCACCAGACAACGCGCGGCGATCTTCAGATCATGGACAAACCGGATGACGGCTTCGCAGAGGGGGGTTCCTTGCCAACGGACTTCTTCACTGGTGAATATCTCGATTATTTTGTAAGACAGCATAACTGGCCCTTCCTACCGTAAACGGCCCGCCAACATGCCCAGGAAGACCAGGGCCAACCCCAAGACATTGTTGGAAAGAAAGTTGGCCGCCATGACCAGGTAGGTTCCTTCCCGCAGGGAATTTATGGTCTCCAGGCCAAAGGTGGAAAAAGTGGTCAGGGCCCCAAGAAACCCGGTCACAAAAAACAGGCGCATGGAGGGATTCATGATGCCGAAGCCCCGCTCGGCCAAGGCAAAGGCCAGACCGATGAGAAAGCACCCTGAGAGATTGACGATTAGAGTTCCCCAAGGGAATCTGGTGCCAAAAAGCCTGGCGGCCAGCAAGGAAACCCCGTACCGGGACAACGCCCCGATACAGCCGCCGGCCATCACTAAAAGTATTTTCATTATCCAGCCATCATTCCTTATCCATCGCCGCAGCCAATTAAGAGCGAGGAATTCCCGAACTCTTTGGAAGAGAGTCAAAGGCAGCCTTGAGAAGAAGTCGCTTTTTTGCAGCTTTAAACGCATTGACCCATATTCCCCGAGACTGAGATTAAACTAACATGCGCTTGATCCAAGGGCAAAAAAAACTTCTACCGGACCCTCTGCCCAGTAGAAGTCATCAGCCTCAGGGCCTGTAACCCGGACGTCTAGCGGCGGACTTCATCACCGGAGAAATTATAGCATTACCAAGCCCTCATCTTCAATTATTATTCCGGCTCAAAAAATCCCCAGGATTTCAGGTTCCCTGATCATTCCCCCATAAATTTATCCAGGTTTTGTGAATTTGTAACGAGCGTTACAAAAATATTCCAGCCAACCGGGACAAAATTATTGACGTTTGCTCATGAATGATTAATACTTTATTCAATAGAAGGGCGATGAAGTCCGCCATAATTGCTCTGCCCACAGGCGAGAGCTGATGACTTCTGTCCAATGCTGGGCAGAAGTTTTTTTTATGCCCGAATTAAGGGGAATATTATGGGAACTTACCGGGAACTTCAGGAAGCCCTGGAGCAGCAGTTGCAGCAGTTGGCCCAGTTGCCGGAACTTAAGGGCCCCAATCTCCAACGCCTCATCGACAAGCTGCGCACCAACCGCTTCAACCTGGTGGTCTTGGGGGCTTTCAAGCGGGGCAAGAGCACTTTAATCAATGCCCTGCTGGGGGAATCGGTATTGCCCACCGCCATCGTGCCCCTGACCTCGGTAGTCACCATCATCGGCTACGGGGACAAGCTCGACATCCAGGTGCACTTTCAAAACGGCCAGACCAAGGGAATTGCCAAGAATGAATTGGTGGACTTCATCACCGAAAAAGGCAATCCCAAGAACCAGAAAGGCGTGCGGGAGGTGGAGATTTTCTACCCCTCCGAATATCTGAAGGATGGGGTGCGGATCATCGACACCCCCGGAGTGGGCTCGGTCTATAGCCATAACACGGACGTGGCCTATAATTATCTCCCCCAGGTGGACGCCGCGGTCTTCGTGGTCACGGTGGACCCGCCCCTGTCCGCGGCGGAGCAGGAGTTTTTACAGGATATCCGGGAATTCGTCCACAAGATCTTCTTTGTCCTCAATAAGATCGATTACGTGGAAGCCGCGGAGCGGCAGGAAGCCCTGGATTTCACCTCCCAGGTCCTGGCGGCCAACCTGGCGTCCTGCCCGGTCTCGATCTTTCCTATTTCCGCCAAGCAGGCCCTGGACAGCAAGACCAACGGCCACCCGGAGTACCTGGAAACCAGCCGGCTTACCGAGTTTGAGGAGCATTTGCGGCAGTTTTTATATAAGGAAAAGGGGCGGGTGTTGCTGATTTCTTGTCTCAGCGGCGCCTTAAAGACCCTCACCGATTCCACCCTGGGCCTCAAGGTGGAGAGGCAGGCCGGCGCGCTTTCCTTACAAGAGCTGGAAGACAGGATTGCCCGTTTTGAACTGGAGTTGCAAGGCCTGGATAAGGAGCGGGAAATGTCGCTGCTCCTGTTGGACGGCCGTTTCAAAGGCGTGATGGCCCAGACGGACGCGGACCTGGATGGTTTTAGAAAGGAGACCACTGCCCGCCTGCGCCGGGAGGTGGAGGCGGCCTTCCAGCAAAAAAGTCACGCCGCCCTGGACCTCCGAAAAGAAATGGAGAACTATCTCTTCGGGGCCCTGCGGGATGTGTTCACTACCTGGCGCCTCCAGGAAATCGAGAAGCTCTCCCAGGGACTGACCGAAACCCATAGGGACTTTTCCGACCGCATCAACTCCATCCTGGAGCGGTTGACCCAACTGACCGCCCGCATCTTCGATTTTTCGCTGCGGGGTTTCGCGGTGGAAGAGGCCTTCCCGGAGCTGAAACACTTCTGGTTCCGGTTTAAGGAAGACCCGGTGGGGCTGGAGATTTTGCAGATGACCGTGACTTCGCTCCTGCCCCGGGCCTTGACCAAGGGTCTGCTACTCAAAAAGCTTTTGGAAAATGTCACCGAGCTGGTGGACAAACACAGCGGGCGGCTGCGTTACGATTTTCACCAGCGCCTGCAGGAAATTGCCCGGGACTTCCGCCAGACCTGGATCGCCAAGATCGAGGACACCACCCAGAGCATCCGCCAGGCCCTGGAGCGGGCCCGGGCTCAGAAGCAGAGCAGCGCCCAGGCGGCCACGGCCAGGGCCGGCCAATTGGACCAAAGCCTGAACGCCATCCTCAAGGCCGAAGAGCAGCTTCTGGCCTTAAAGCAACGTATCGAAGCCGCGACAAGATAGTTATGACCATTAAGGTGACTTGATTTTGCCAAAGTTGAATCTTGGTTGAGTTGATAGTTTACCAAATCATGTTCAAAAGGAGGCTCTCATGAAAGAGTACGAGCAAATCATCCGGGAAAAGGGGCTGCCCAGTGTGGGGCAAACGGTGCGCAGCAAGGACCATGGCACTCTGTGGCGGGTTCTGGAGAAAAAAGAGATTTGGCATAACCTCAACGACCCCAAAACCGGCGCAAACCGCATGGTCCCGGCGGTCTATCTCCTTTATTGGAAGGTGAAGGAAGGAGTACAGCCCGGGATCGGCAGGATGATGGGGTATGAATACACTCTTTACGATGAAACTTTTTCGCTGAACTGGGAGATCGTCAAAGATTAAACTCAGGCAAACCGGGAGGATCACGCAGTCCGGGTTTGCTGGGTAAGGGAGAGCCCAATGACTCAAATCATCCTGGTACGGCACGGCAACACTCCTTGAAACAAAGACAAAATCTTTCGGGGGTCAAAAGACATCCCTTTTCCAGGGAAGCAGGTCATTTTTCTATTATCTCTCCATACTTCTCGTTCTTCGAATCTATGAACGCCTGGTAAATTCTATCCTCTTGTTCCTTTATTAAGATGTTTCCTCGAGTCAGCAGGCCCGCTCCTTTAAACCCTTCGAAAAACTATTGCAATAGAATGAGTTAAAAAAGACGATTATCGAAACTTTTTCCGGAAGTTCCTCTGATAACCCCGCGATATTCAGGTTGCCGGAAACAAGAAGAGCCCCGAGCAATTTGAGTTCAAAGTAAAGAAACTTTCCTGGGTTAAACGCGAGAAGCAACGGTCTTTAAAACCATTTGGGGAGCGCCAGAGACAAGTACTTAAAAATTTAAAAGATAATTTTTTTTGCCATTCATAGTGATTTTTGCTATGGTGGCGGGAACCTCAGAACTGGGTTGCGCCTTCACGGTAAAGGAAGCAAGTCCGGGAATCGAACCTTTGCCAGACCAGGCCGCGATTCCTTTGCCTGCAAAACGACTTTGGCTTTTCCATAACCAAAAAATGCCACGGTTGCAGTGCTTTTAGAATAACCGAAAGACCTCTTTTGCAGAGGTCTTAATTTTTATAATGGTATTTGACAATAAGGAGAACTTATGCCATCCCCGCTTCGGGGCCTGAGGGCCTTTGGGATTCCTGTCTGCCTGTTTCTTTTGACGCTGGCGGGCCTGTTGGCCGGGTGCACCGGGGGCGGCGGCGACCTTACTTTTCCCACCGAATACCAGGCCGTGTATCTGGATAACGGCCAGGTTTTTTTCGGCAAAATCGGGGATAAAGGCTCTGGTTTTCTTTCCTTGCGGGATGTCTTTTTCGTGCAGCGGCAGGTGGACGCCGACAAAAAGACGGCCAGGAACATGCTGATGCATCTGGGCGGCGAGTGGCACGGCCCGGATTTCATGCGCATCAATACCCGGCACATCGTGCGCATCGAACCGGTGGCTCCCGATTCCCAGGTGGCCAAGCTCATCCGGGAAGCCAAGGCGGGTGCGGCCGCAGCACCAGCCGCAACCACCCCGCCTCCGGGTCCGGCGCCTGCGGGAACTCCCAACAAACTGGAAAAAAAGCCCCCCGTGGCTCGAAAATAATGGTTTAATGATCAATTCTGGAGAAAGATATGTCTGTGAAAAGGAAAGATCAGTGGTTTAACCGGTTCTGGCGGCTCCTGGCAGTGATGGTCTGGATTGCGGCCACCCTGCCGCCGGGTGGGGCCAAAGCCGACACCACCTATGATGACGGTGCGACCCATACGGTCAGCAGCGACATTAGCGATGTCAATGAAACCGTGGGCGCCACCCCTGCCGGGGCCGGCACCACTTTAAATCAAAGTGGTTACACCAACACGTTTTCCGGGAAACTGATTCTGGGCCGGGATGTCGGCAGCAGCGGCGTCTATAATTTAAGCGGCAGCGGCAGCCTCTCCACCTCCGAAACCCAGATAGGCTCCCAGGGCACCGGGGTGTTCACCCAGAGCGGCGGCACGCAGACGGTGACCGGAACCCTGTCCGTGAGCTATTGGGGCGGCAGCAGCGGCACCTACACCTTGAGCGGCGGCAGCATCTCGGCCGCGACCGAGTGCGCCGGCAACGCGGGCAGCGGTACCTTCACCCAAAGCGGCGGCACCAACACGGTGACCGGCAGCTTGTACCTGGCGGTTTCTGCGGGCACCAGCGGCACCTATAACTTGAGCGGCGGCAGTCTCTCGGCCGGCGAAAGCCAGGTGGGCACAGGGGGTACCGGGGTGTTCACCCAGGACGGCGGCACCGTCACCGTAGCCAATAATCTCTCTCTGGGCTACGCCGCCAACAGTAGCGGCACTTATAACCAAAATGGCGGCAGCCTCTCCGCGGCCAACGAATACGTGGGCTACTCCGGCAGCGGCACCTTCACCCAGAACGGCGGCACGCACACGGTGACCAACAGTCTCACTTTGGGCTACGTATTCGGCAGCAGCGGCACTTATAACCTGAACGGCGGCAGCCTCTCCGCGGCCCGGGAATATGTGGGTTATTACGGTAACGCCAGCTTCACCCAAAGCGGCGGCACCAACAATGCAACCTCGCTGATTGTGGGTTCTACCGGCGGCAGCACCTATACCTTGAGCGGCGGCAGTCTCACCGCGACCGACGAATATCTGGGTTCCCTCAACAGCGGCACCTTCAACCAAACTGGCGGCACGAATACCATAACCAATACTCTACAGTTGGGCAATGAAGCCGCTACCCTGGGCACCTACAACCTGAGCAGCGGCAGCCTCTCCGCTGCCAACACTACCTTGGGTTATTGGGGCACTTTCACCCAGAGCGGCGGCACCCACACAGTGGCCGACACCCTGACCGTGGGGCAGAATGCCACCAACCCTGCCACCTATAACCTGAGCGGCGGCAGCCTCTCCACCGCTAACACCACTATCAGCTATGAGAGCACCTTCACCCAGAGCGGCGGCACTCACACGGTGACCGACACCCTGACTATAACGGGAGCTGCTGGGGCAACTAGCGAATCCGAATATAGATTGCAGGGGGGAAGCCTGTTTGCCGGCACGGTGGCGCTGACCGACAAAGGCATTTTTAATCAATCCGGTGGCACCTTCAATTTTAATACCTTCAACCAAAGCGGCGGCAGCGCCGGGTTCACCGAGCTTTACCTGGGGAGAAACGCCGGGGGCAGCAGCAGCTATAACCAAAGCGGCGGCGCCATCCAGGCCACCAATGAATACGTGGGCGCCAGCGGTAGCGGCACCTTTACCCAGAGCGGCGGCACCCATACAGTGAACGGCACTTTGACCCTGGCGGCCAACGCCGGCAGCAGCGGCACTTACAACCTCCAGGGGGGCAGCCTGACGGCCGGGACCATTAGCCTAAACACCGGGGGCCTTTTTAGCCAAACCGGCGGCACGGTGGATTTCACCACCTTCAACCAAAGCGGGGGCAGCGCCTCTTGCACCGACCTTTATCTGGGAAGAAACGCTGGGCAAAGTAGCACTTACAACCTGACCGGCGGCGGCCTGGCCGCCACCAATGTATATTTGGGCTACTCCGGCAGCGGTACTGTAAACCAGAGCGGCGGCACCAATGCGGTGGCTGATAGCCTGATAATGGCCGAGGATAACAGCGGCAGCGGCGCTTATAACCTGAACGGCGGCAGCCTGTCAGTGGGAAATGATGAGATTATCGGCAGCCGTGGCCGCGGCACCTTTACCCAGAGCGGCGGCACCCAAACAGTGGCGGGGGGGCTTAATCTGGGCTATTATGGCACCGGTAGCGGTACTTACAGCCTGAGCGGCGGCAGCCTGACCGCTGGTGCGGAATTCATTGGCTACACCGGCAGCGGCACCTTCACCCAAACCGGCGGCACCAACACCACGGGGGCCTTGACCCTGGGGCTCGACTCCGGCAGCAATGGCGTCTACAACCTCAGTGGCGGGAGCCTGCAGGTTTCCTGTGGTGAGAAAGTAGGCTTCTTCGGCACCGGCACCGGCACATTTACGCAGAGCGGCGGTACCCATACGGTGACCAGCGGCGGCCTGACCCTGGGGGACAATGCCGGCGGCAGCGGCACCTACAACCTGAACGGCGGGAGCCTCTCGGCCAACTATGAAATTATCGGCAACGCCGGCAGCGGCACCTTTACCCAAACCGGCGGCACGCATACGGTGACCGGCACCCTGACCCTGGGTTACGCGGGTACCGGCAGCGGCACCTATGCCCTGAGCGGCGGGAGCCTTTCAGCAAACGCCCAATACCTCGGCTTATTCGGCACCGGCACTTTCACCCAGAGCGGCGGCACCAATACCTGCACTTATCTCTACGTGGGCTATGGCGCCGGGGCCAGCGGCACTTATACCTTAAACGGCGGCAGCCTCTCTGCCAGTGTCGAATCCATCGGCACCTCCAGCAATGGCGCACTCAGCCAGAGCGGCGGGACCAATACGGCTGACATTCTTCTCCTGGGCGACAATGCCGGCAACCGCGGCACCTATACCCTGAACGGCGGCAGCTTATCAGCCGGCACCCAATATACCGGCTACTTCGGCAGCGGCACCTTCAATCAAAGCGGCGGCACCAACACGGCGGGCGCACTGATCCTGGCGGCCAACGCCGGCAGTAGCGGCACCTACAACCTGAGCGGCGGCAGTCTCTCCGCGGCCAACGAGATCGTAGGTAACGGCGGCAGCGGCACTTTTACCCAGAGCGGGGGCAGCAATACGGTAACCGGCGCCCTGACCCTGGCGGCCAGCGCCGGCAGCAGCGGCACTTATAGCTTGAGTGGCGGCAGTCTCAGTGCGGGCACCATCTATGTGAACGCCGGGGGCCACTTCTTCCGCAGCGG
>JAKAKP010000013.1 GCA_021813445.1 Deltaproteobacteria bacterium | reverse complement strand
CTTGAACGTCACCACCGCCCAGCGCAACCTCTTTGTCAACGAGGACCTCCTGGCCCAGTCCACCCGCACCGTGGACACCAACCTCATCGCCCTGTATAAGGCCCTGGGCGGCGGCTGGGAAAAGGAGCTGTAATTCCATTAAGGTTGGCTTTCGGCCCCGGAGGAGGGGATAGTTCCAACTTGTTCGGAACGACGGGAGATAGACATGAAAGGTAATATTCACGGACCTCTAACTGAGATCAACATGACCCCTTTCGTGGACATTGTGCTGGTGATCCTCATCGTCTTTCTGCTTACGGCCACGGTGATGATGCCCCGCACCTTTGCCATTGCCTTGCCCCAGGCCAGTCAGGGGGAAAAATTGGAGAAGGCGACCATCATCATCAGTCTGGATGGCGAGGGGCGCATCGCCATCAACGGCGTGCGCCTGGCCCAGGAAGGGGATTTTGACCGGGTCTTCTGCGAGCAGATGCATGGTAAAGAGCCGCAGGCCATCATTGCCGCGGATAAGCAGGTGCGCCACGGCCAGGTCATCGAGGTCATTGACCGGCTCAAGTGCCTGAAGGTGCAGCGCATCGGCATCGAAGTGGAGCAGCGTTAACGGCGGACATGACTACGCAGGTATGGGAATCCGTAAGAGGTTGGAAGTCCTGGAGCGCGACTATTCTGACGTCCGTGGCGGTGCACGGTTTGCTCCTGGGACTGGCGCTCTGGTGCGCCCGGGAGGCGCCCCGCCCCCCGCAGGTGGTGCCGGTGGAGGCCATCTGTCTGACTGCGGGCTCGGGCCATGCCGGGGGCGGCGGGGGCCAGGTATGCGCCGCGCCGCCTCACACTGCTCCCAAACCGGCACCTCCACCCCCCCGGCCGGTCAAAGCCAAGCCTAAGCCTAAACCGGTCAAGCCGCGACCGGTTAAGAAGGTGGAGGAGCCCCCCGTGCCGCCGGCCCTGGCCACGCCCCGGCCTTCGGCTCCGGCGCCGGTGCGCCCCGTTCCCACGGCAGCCGTCTCCGGGGGTTCAGGGTCTGGCCGGGGCCAGGGAGTGGGCGCCGGGCAGGGAGCCGGCCGGGGCTCAGGTCCAGGCTCCGGCACCGGCTCCGGCTCCGGTCCCGGAACCAACCCCGGTTCGGGATCAGGAGCCGGGATTGCTTTGAAAAACTACCTGGCGCAGGTGCGGCGCCTGCTGGAGCAGCATAAAACCTATCCCTGGATGGCCCGGCGGCAGCACCGGGAGGGAGTGGTGGTGCTCAAATTCACCATCGGCAGCCACGGTAACATCGCCGGCCAGGCCATCGCCCACTCGTCGGGGCACGAACTCTTGGACGGCGCGGCCCGGGAGACGCTGCAAAAGGTGGGGCGCTTTCCGCCCCTGCCCCCGGCCCTGGGCCGCTCCCACCTCAGCATCCAGGTGCCCCTGGCCTTTCGTTTAAATGAATCTTGACCAAGACGCGCCAACCGGACAGCTACCTGAGGTTATTTCTCCACCAGGACGATTTTATGGTTCACCAGGTTGAGGCGATGGATGACGGCCTTGATGACTTTTTGTTCACCGAAGATGCTGACCAACCGCAGACTATCGCCATCGGGCTCAATGATGTCAACTTCCGACAGCAGTAGTTCCTCTTCACCGTTCCTCAAAATATAAGCAGCGGCTTCACACATTTTTCAGCAACTCCTTCAGTCGTTCAGTGACGATTATTTCCACCAGGTGGGGTAGAGGCTCGGGGCTCAACCCCACTACCTCCACCCTTGATCGGGTTAAAGGGAGAAGTATTTTGGGAGCCGGGGCAGAAGCGATGGCCTCTGCAATTCTGGGAGTCACTTCCCCCATCATGGCGTTGGCCAAAACGACGGAGATGCTCCCCAGGATGACGTCCGCGGTGAACACGGTGCGGATGATGGCGTTCTCGCCGCAGGCTCCCCGGTTGGCCCGGGCCTTCATCATTTGGGCGGTGGCCACGGCATTGGTCCCCAGGGCGATGACCTCGTGCTCCTCCAGGTAAACCTCTTTCAAGCGTTTGATCAGGACCGAGCCAATGCCGCCCCCCTGGCCGTCGACGACACAGATACGCACATTTTCCTCCCCACACGGAAAGTTGGACGATTGCCGCAAAAAAAGCCACGAAAACTTGGCGCCTGCTGACACCTAAGCCTTCGTGGCTTAATTTCGGCTTTGGATTTGGAGGTTGTCGAAGGGGTTCAATCCCCTTTCATTATCATAATTTATAAAAGGGCCGGTATGCATCTGTCAAGTGGTTTCATCCAAGCGCGACTCATTGACTCCAACCGGATATTTAGCTACATTATGGTCAAATCTATAAGGAAAGGAGGGAAGGGAGATGTGCTGCCACAGCAAGGATAAACATGAGCATGAGCACACACACGAAGCGCAGTCTCATAGCCATGATGGCCATGAGCACAGCCACGAAGCCCAGACTCATACCCATGAGCACACCCATGACGATGGGCATCATCACCACGGGCATACCTGTTGCCATTAACGGAAAGCCACGATTCTGCTAAAGAATAAAGCCACGAAGGCCTCTTCCGGTCTGAAGACTGGAAAAAGAGCGTTCGCGGCTTTCCTTTTTTTCCTTATCCTTAGCCGCTAAGTCGAACCACAGGGTGAATCGGCCGCAAACATTCCCGGTCTGTTTGCGCCACCAAGAGCTTGACCTCCCCGTAACCCTTGGTGAAAAGATGGTGCCAGGCGTCTTCCACGTTAAAAAATCCTTGCTGGGACCCCACCAGTTCCACCCGATCCGCCGGGAAGCCGATTTCCTTGCAGCAGTCTGCTAGATCAAAGTCTTCCGGCAATTCTGCGCCTCCCACCAGGTAAACGATCAGCCCGCTTTTCATATATTCCCCTATAAGCCCTTCATCGCCTGGGCCAGGTGGTCGAGGTAGATATCCACTATTCCGTCCTGATAACCCAGCCCCTTGGTAATCCCCTCGACGCGCCGGCCTTGCTGCAGCAGTTCGGATTTCCAGCTCTCCGGCTCGGCCCCCAAAATATCCTTGGCCACATGCTCGCCGGCCACAAACAAGAAAGGCATCAACACCACGGTGGCGGGGCCGGATTTCTTGACGGCCGCCATGGCCGCCTTCCTGGTGGGTTTGCCTTCCACGGTGCCCAAAAACACGTTCTGGGGATAGCGGGAGCGGAGCAATTGGGTAAAGCTCAGATATGCCGCAGTTCCCTCGCGGCTGGGGCTGCCGTGGGCCACCAAGAGCACCGCCGTATCCTTCAGGTCCTTGGGAAAGGTCGGGGCCAGGGCCTTAAGGACGCGTTCCCGGTCCTGCTTGCCGCTCAACAACGGTTTGCCCAAAACAACCTTCATACCTGGGAGCATCCGGGTTTCCTCCACCACCTTCTTTTCCCACTCCTCCCCCGGCACGATATGGAGGGACTGCACGGCCACCCGGCTGTACCCCGCCGCTTTCAACTCCCGCAAGGTCGTGGGCAGGTCCTTGAGCTTCTGCCCCTTTTCCTGGGCCAGCTTGTGCCGGACCTTACGGGAAGTGAAGGCCCAGCGGATTTCGTAATCCGGGAAGCGGGCCTTGACCTTTTGTTCGAAATGGTGGTAAGTCTCGAAGGCTTCCGTGCTGGTGCCGAAGGCCGCCAGAACGATGGCGGGCTTTTCTGTTGCTGCCGCGTTCAGGGTCCAAAGGGCACTTATCATGGAGAGGATAAGCGCCAAAGAGAACCATCCGAACCTGATCCGTTTAACCATGTCGTCCTCCTGTTTTTGGTTTTCCCGCAAAAAAAAATCCTTAAGTCACTATGACTTAAGGATTGCACCCAGCTTCTTGATCCTTAATGGAGCTTACCGCCCGCTATGCCTCGTAGGGGCTGAAGCCTTCATCCGGGCAGGTCTTCTGACTTCCGGTTCATCCTACTGCCTGCGCCTTCCCATCTCGCTTCGTTGAGACAGTGGCCTAGTGCAGGTTTCGTCCCCGGTCACAGCGGCGGGACCGCGCCGGTTTTGCACCGGCTTCCCTATTATGCCCTATATGGGCACCCGAATTATTTGTACCGCAATATATGGTAATTCTTTTAACCTGTCAAGGAAAAAACTCCCCCTGGAGAGGAGTGGCAAATCGATAGCTGCTAACTTGCCAGAGCCGAAACTTATCGGATTCCCAGGGGGGAATTTGATATGCTCCGGATAACAAAATCAAATTGATGCACTGAAACCTTCTCCCTCTTGGCGTGGCGCTCAACGCGGCCCCTTGTAAAAAGGTTAAGACGGCGTCCTTGCCAGACCGATTGCCTCCTTGAAGTTGTCTGGAGGCTTTTGAGTACGGGAATAGCTGGCTTTACATTGTCTGTTGCTGCCCTCCGTGCTATCATTCCCACTATCGATATGAAGCCAAAGTCCCCATGATTAAAAGCATCGCCCTCGAGAATTTCATGTCACACCAGGCTACCTGGATCGAGTTAGCTCCTGGGGTGACGGTGATCACCGGGCCCAACAATGTGGGAAAAAGCGCCTTGGTAGAGGCGGTCCGCTCTTTAGTCCAGAACCCCAGTCAGAAATACTCTATCCGGCACGGCGCCAAGCAAGCGGTGGTCCGGCTCGAGTTCGACTCCGGGGAAATTATCGAGTGGGTCCGCACGGACAAGACCGCCTATTACCGCCTCTTTAGACCCAAGGCCGATGGCGAGGAGGAACTTGGCGACCCGGAAGTGTATCGCAAGATCGGCCTGACCGTTCCGGAGGATATTCAGGCCCTTTTGCGCTTGGGGCGGGTGGAGACCGAAAGCGGCGACATCGATATCCACATCGGCAACCAAAGGGACCCGATTTTTCTTCTCGACAGCCCCGGCTCTCATGCCGCCAGTTTTTTTGCCGCTTCCACCGAGGCCGAATATTTGCTGCGCATGCGACAGGCTTTGAAAAGCCGGGTCGATTACGCCAAGGCTTCAAGTAAGATACTCGCCAGTGAAGGCCAGACCCTGGAAAAGGCCCTATGCCGCTACCAGCCCCTCGAAGGCCTCGAACCGGACTTGGCCCGGGCCGAACAAACCTATGAACTGATCTGCCTGAACCAAATATACATCCCGGAATTATCCGGGTTCATCAGCAGCCTGACGGAAAAAAAAGGGACCCTCAGCAAACAGCAGCAAAGCTCCGGCATACTCGAACGCCTCGGACTTCCCCCGGAACTTCAGGAAATTGCCGGGCTGGAGGCCTTACTTCAGCACTGGCGCCAAATCGCCATTAAGGCAAGGGTGGCGGCAGCCAACTCCCAGGCATTGGCCCCGCTGTCTCCCCATCCGCTTCTGGGGGAGACGGCCTTTTTGGCTCGGATGACAGGTCGACTGGAAGAAACGGAAAAGCTCCTCAAGCAGCATCAGCAAGAACAGGGAATTCTGGTTGAGCTTGCGGAACCGTCAACCGTCACGCCAGTAAGGGACCTGAAAAACCTGGCCGAGTCCATTAGCCGGCTAGACCTGGCACTGGCAACCAACCGGAGCCTTTCCAGGGTTTTTCAGGATTTTCTGGAGCCGCCCATAATCCAGGATTTGCCGCCCCTGGAACAGCTTCTGGAAGACATGCGTTCCCGTGAAGACCTTAAAAACCGCGCCCACCGCCGGCAAGAGGCCCTGGCCGTTCTCACGTCTCCCCCTGATTTCGCTGACGTCGGCGATCTCCTAAATCTTCTCCATATCCTTTCCCGCCTCCACAATAAAAAGCATCACCTGGAGAGCCTGTCCGGGACGTTGGGTAGCCTTGCAGCAATACCGGAACTTGCCCCCACTCGCGACCTGGAAGAGTTGATCGGCCGAACCGCAGGGGTTATGCAAGAGCTTTCTCCAAAGCGGCAAGAGCGGGATTCCCTGGAAGAGGCCCTGAAACAGAAGCGCGCGGAGGTGGAAGAACTGGTTCGTGAAACCGGGCTCTGCCCTTTGTGCGGCAGTCCCATGAATGTCTCCCATTTTTTGGAGGCCGTCCATGGCTGAAGACTGGCTCTTTCCTCCCGACCCTCATCCTTATGCCGGCTTGTTATTCATCGGGGACCCCCACGTGGCGGCCTCCCCGCCCGGCTACCGATTGGACGATTACCCCAAAGCCATCCTGGAAAAACTGGCCGTATCCTTGGATATCGCCCGTGATTACAACCTCCTTCCCATTATCCTGGGAGATCTCTTCCATCTGCCTCGTAATAACCCTAACTCCCTGCTGGTGTCGCTAATCGATCTCTTCCGTCCCAGCTATCCCTTCGTGCTGGTGGGAAACCACGATAAACACGAAGCCAGGCTCACCAGGGACGTCTCCTTGGCAGTCCTTCAGGCCGCCAAAGTTATCCGGCTCATAGACCGGGCAGGCCCGGTGTGTTCGTTGCGGGTAGCGGACCGGCATGTCTTCCTGGGGGCCTCCCCGGATTGGACGCCCCTCCCTGCTCAAGTGGATAAAGGCTTCCATGAGGCGGTTATCTGGTTAACCCACCACGACCTCGGGTTTCCGGGCTATGACGCCGCCAGGGTGCCGCTTAAAGAAATTCCCGGGGTCGACATGGTGGTCAACGGCCATTTGCATACGCCGAAGCCGCCCCGGCAGTGCGGCGGCACGACCTGGTTCAATCCCGGCGGTATCGCCCGCCTGGCCCTGAGCTCGCACACCCGAAACCTCACGCCGGCGGTTTTTATCTGGAGGCCCCCGGACCCGGAGTTGGCTCCCGTGCCGCTGCCTCATCGTCCTTTCGAGGAAATTTTTCCCGAATTGACCGGCGAGAATGAGCAAGATTCCGAGCAAGCCCCGGAATCCTTATTCATCAAGGGGCTGGAGAACCTCTTGATCCGCAAGACCACGGAAGGAGTGGGACTCAAGTATTTTTTGGAGGCTAACCTTATCCCCGATGATCCGGTCGATACTTATATCTGGGGGCTATACGAGGAGGTCATGCATGAAGAAAAGTAAACCGGAGGAGCCTGCAGCCGGGGCCGTCTCCCCCCGGGACCAGGCAGTCCAGGCAAAGCTGGAGATGCTGAAGAAAGATTACACCGACCTGAATACCCGAAAAATCACCACCCAGGCCAATATCGAAAACCTGGAGCAGGAACTGGAGAGACTGCGGGAACAGGCCCAGAAGAATTACGGAACCAGTGACCTGGGCGAACTCGAGCGCCTCTTGGAAGAACGCCGCCAAGAGAACGAGCGACTGGTGGCGGAATATGAGGCGCATATCCAGGGAATCAAAGATCGCCTGGATGAGATTGACAGCCAGTCGGCGCAGGAAACCCATGAATCCTGATGGGACTGCCCAGGAATCTTCATTACCGGCCAGTCCCAGGGACCTCCGGGAGCACTTCCAAGAACTCCGCTGGCAGGAGCGCAAGCTCACCGAGCAATTGCAGGCGAACCGGACGAAGCTGGCGGAGATGGAGGGTTTTTTGGCCCAGGCACCAAGGATTGCCGACCGGCTTGATCAATTGTCCCAGCACCTTTTCGGCGACATGCTGGATGAAGTGGAGCGGAACCTTTCCCTTGCCTTGCGGGAAATCCTTGAACAGGACTTGAAGGTCGTTACCACCAGGGAAGTTAAAAAAGGGAAGGTCAACATCACCTTCGGGATCGAGCGGCAGGGAAAGCGGGAGGACATTCTCACCGGGCAGGGAGGGTCGGTATGCAATATCATTTCGGTGGGGCTCAGGCTTATCGCCCTTTCTCAACTCCATGAAAAAGACCACCGCCGCTTTCTGATCCTGGATGAGCAGGACTGCTGGCTGCGCCCCGATTTGGTGCCCCGCTTAATGCGCATCATTCACACCATAGCCCATAAACTCCAATTTCAGACCCTCGTTATCAGCCACCACGACGTCAGCCTCTTCCGTGAATATGCTGACCGCATTTACCGCATCCTGCCGCCGGCTAAAGAAGGAGAGGGAGTGAAAGTGGAATCCATTGAGGTCATCGATTAATAATCGGCTCTTTTTTCCTGATCCCCATGGCAGTGGATAGACAGGATGTGAGGGGTTGAACACCCTGGGGCAGCGTCGGAACGTGAACCGACAGCCAGCTGAAACTGGTTGCAATGCCGTGCTTCCAGAGGGAATGGAAGCAAATACTGGCATATGCCTGAGCTGAGCCTGGCCAACTGTTCATCTTAGGAAGCCGTTGTTGGCCAAGCCTTCGCGTTCTCCTTGTTCACGAGACTTCTTCTTCAAATGCAATTCCCATCATCATATTGTAGTGAGCGATATGTCTAGACTTCTCGAAGATCGCCTTGAAAACCTCCAGATATGTGTCAACCATCGAGTCATCAATTGACACATAGAGATCGTCATGCGCATAATGCGATCCGGCATGTACCCACGAGCAAAGCGATCTACAGATCATCTTTTCTTTGCCGTCAAACATTCCGGTAAGCTGGTCCAAATCCAAGCCACCAAGGATTTTGAAGTAGTTCTCGAGTATTCGCCGCAACGTATTCTGAATTGTGGAGTTAGAGCGGTCACTCCTTCTTACTTCAGACCATAGCAACTCGTACGACGTCTTTATCGGGTTCGATGGGTACTTCTCCAGCTCCGAAAGCAGCCCCCGCTTCCGGACGATCCAGAATGTCTCTTCTTTCATTGCACCATTGTGAGGGCGTTTGGTATTGAACGTCACCTCCCTGTGGAAATAGACATTGTGTGTGAGAACGAACACTTGTTTGATGTGTCCTGACCCAGCTCTTACTTCATCGAACAATCCCTTGATGAGGCTTCCCACAATAAACAAGATATCGCTATCTAGGCTGGACACAGGGTCGTCGAAGACGACAACCCGGTCAGTTGTAATGCCGCTTTCAGAATCGCTTCCCTTCAGTAGATGGTAGAAGTAAAGAAACGTCACGAAACTCCGCTCCCCTTCACTGAGAGTCGCCTTGGCGTCGGAACCGTCGGATCGGACAAGCTTATAGGATGTGCCGTCCTCGGGCGGATACATTGCCAGGGCCGATAATTATCGGTTTGACCGAGAAAATGCCATATAATGACTGGCTATAGAAGTCCATAGGATCACTGAGAGGGACTTTCAAAATAGCTGATATTAACAATCTGAAATAATGTTTTGTCACCTGCAAGACGTAATATCTAATTATCTGCTCCGGAATATACCGCTTCCTGGCTATTCTCCCTCTTCCCTTCGATCCCCTACTCTAACTTAACATGGGGGTCTGTTTTCTGGGGCAATTTACGTAATTATAGTAACACTAAGGAATTTATCGCGTTTACTGCAACAATTATGGTTGATCTTCCTCCAGAATAATGTTGTTACCCTTCTTTCGAAATATCCGCTTTTTAATTAAGGAGGCTACCCCTTTGCGCATACGATCCTCGACCATCGGCCCTATTCGCCGAAATCCAAAGAGGCGGCTCATTTCACGAAGGACCTCATCCTCTGGAGCGCTAAGGTGCTGTTTAAGAAGGTAAAGGGCAGCATTAGCTACTTCATTTATTGGAAGCTCCTCTGCGTCGCGAAATGATCCAGGATCTCCCCCTGGAACACGGAAAATATCAAAAGTTTCGGGACCCATCCCTTCTGGCCATAATACCGGCCCTCCAGGAGAAGGAGATGAAATAATTCTGCTTCGGGGAAGCAAAGATCGCACTCGGTTGATAGACTTTTGATAGATTCTTTTGATTCCCCAATGGGCAGCAACTCGTCTTGTGGCGAGTTCCAGAGTAATGGGTCCTTCTTGGTTCACAATATCTATTGCCAATTTCCGGATCAGCGAATCTGAGGCAGGATGATAAAATGTATCTTGCTTGCCAAGAAGCTCTTTCATCAGAAATGGGGAATAAATCGGAAGAGAATGTTTCTTTTCTTCAAAAACTGATGGTTTCTGCTGAGGTTGGGCAGCCACCCTAAGAATTGGCCTTTTATCTGGTCGATCAATGGTCAGTTCCTCATGATTATCTGATTCACTTGGTGATCCTGTTAAGGCTTTCTCTAATCTCCTGATCTCCTGTTCTGGGTTGGACCACCAATCTGCAGACCATATTCGATGGAGTTTCCAGCCTAAGTCCCGTAAAACCTCTTCCCGCAGTTTATCTCGATCACGGGCTGTTTTTGCCCGATGATAATTGGCACCATCGCATTCAATACCGAGAAGGTACCTACCAGGATTCGCCGGGTCCACAACTGCGAGATCGATTCGATATTTTGCACAACCCACTTGTTTGTGGACCTTCCAGCCTTTATTTAGAAGGGCATCATGAACGGCTTTTTCAAAAGGAGAATCAAAATCAACTTCCGGATCGTACTGAACGGTAGCTTCCAAAGCCACAGGACCTCGCTCGGCATACTCCAGGAAACTCTTAAGGTCCTGGACTCCTATAGCCCGTGTTCGGGCTAAGTCAATTTGATCAGCACAAATCGTTGAGAATACTTTCACCTCGCGGCGAGCTCTTGTAATAGCGACGTTTAAACGTCGCTCTCCCCCTACCTCTCGAAACTGCCCGGGTCGATATATTATTTAACTATTACAACAAGTTAAAAAATAATATCGACCATGACTATCGACCAATCTGCTCCATTCAACCATTTTTGGTCGCTATCTAGGCTGCAACCCAATAGCGCCTGCCACGTTTTTCCCCTTTGTAATAAACCCTGCTAGCGGTGATAAGCGCGTCAAGAGCCCGTTGGGCCTCTTTTCTTTGGGGATATCCTTCGGGAGTCTGATAACCCATTTCTCCCGGTCTATATGTGACCACCTCAAAGCCCGGATTTCGAAACAAGAAGACTTTAACTAGACTTTTGGACTGAATTTCGCAACCGCCTGCTATCCGCAAGAGTAGTTCCCTCAGCTCATTCTCCTCGCCCTCAATATTGGTTTGATATATCTCTCGGACGCTCGGGCATACATCTCTCAAATTTTGCCGATACCTATGGCAATAAAATTGGGGTCAGAGTCTATCTATCCAGCAAAGTTGCCGACCAAGCACTTGAGCAATTACTTCCCCAGAAGGATCAAATCGAACAAGAAATGGCGGTAAAGCTGGCGTGGAATCCTTCCCCGGAAAAACGTGACAAAATAATCTCAATTTCCCATGATGCAGACCTGAAAAACCGTGACCAATGGCCCGAATATATACAGTGGCTGATAGAAATGGTTAAGAAGTTCAGGAAGACCTTCATGCCGAGGGTGAGAAAATTGAAATTGGATAAGGAACCATCAGCCATAGAGATGAAAGAGAAGACGGAATAAATGCCTCTCAAGCCAAAAAAGAATCAACAGCTAACTACCGCCCAATCCCTGGCCAGCATCATCAAGTCGGCCCGGGACATCATGCGCAAGGACAAGGGGCTCAATGGCGACCTGGACCGCTTGCCCATGCTCACCTGGGTCATGTTCCTCAAGTTCCTGGACGACATGGAGAAGGAGCGGGAGATCGAGGCAGCCATGGCCGGGAAGCGTTTCCGTCCTGCCCTGGAGCCGCCCTACCGCTGGCGGGATTGGGCCGCCAAGGAAGATGGCGTCACCGGGGGTGAACTCATTGCCTTCATCAACCAGGACGAAGCCGTACGCCCGGAGGGACCAAGGGCCCTGGCCTCTTCGCCTATCTACGCAACCTCCAGAGCGCCAACGGCGGAGACCGCCGGGACACCATCGCCCGGGTGTTCAGCGGTGTCCTCAACCGCATGGTCAGCGGTTACTTGCTTCGGGACGTGGTTAACAAGATCAACGGCATCCACTTTACCTCCAGTGATGAAATCCATACCTTGGGGCATCTCTATGAATCTCTGCTCCGGGAGATGCGTGATGCCGCCGGCGACTCAGGGGAGTTCTATACCCCCCGGCCTGTAGTCCAGTTCATGGTGGCGGTTACCAATCCCCAGCTGGGAGAGGCCGTCTTGGACCCGGCCTGCGGCACCGGCGGCTTTCTGGTGGAGGCATTTAATCACCTCCAAAGACAATGCCGGAGTGTGGAACAGCGGCGCACTTTGCAGCAGAAAAGCATCTGGGGCGGCGAAGCCAAGCCGCTCCCCTATCTGCTGGCCCAGATGAATCTGCTGCTCCACGGCCTTGAGTATCCGCAGATCGATTACGGCAACTCCCTGGCCGTGCCTTTAAACGAGATAGGCGACAAAGACCGGGTGGATAGATCCTCACCAATCCCCCCTTTGGCGGCGAGGAGGAGAGGGGCATCCTCGGGAACTTCCCCGAAGACAAACAGACTGGCATCAGATCGTAAACGCTGTCCGGCCCGGCCTCTCCTCTGGCCCTGGAGCCGTAGAGATAAATGTGATCGGGAGCGAAAGCCGCCACCAGCCGCCGGACTATTTCCTCCAGGATGCGGTCGCTCTCCGCCAATTTTTCCTGGGCCATGGTCAATCCTTCCAGAGTATTTCGCTCTTTCTTTTCTTGAGGTTACAAGACTTTCATTATAGGCGCCAAAGAAAAAAGGCCGGTATCAGTATCATCATCCGGGCCATCAGGCTTTGCCGGAAATGACTTTCAATAATTCCTGGGCGATATTCGGACTTGCCAGCCGCATGAGGCTTTCCTGGGCACTGCCGTAACTGAGAAGATTGATGCTGCCGTACCACACGATTTTCTGGTCGATGACGGCAAATTTTTGATGGATGTTGGCTCTGAACAACAATCGCACCCCTGAAGCTTGCAACGAGGAGAAAGTCTCCTCCAAGGCTGGCCGGTCCTTTTCTTTGTAAGCATTTGCCGGCCTGGTGGCCACAGCCACGGAAACCCTCTTGGCCAGGGCCACTTCGAGGGTAGACAGCATTTGCCGGGTTCGCCTCCTGGTTACGAAGGGACTGACTATCACCACCTCTCGCACCGCGTTCATCAGGTCGTTATGATAAACAGGGAGGAAGTTGGTGTTATCGAAGATGATATCGGCGGGTTCCGCCGCCAGGCTTTCCCCCTTGGCCCGATAGCCGATGGCAGCATATCCGGCCAGTCTTTTCTGGTACATCTTCTCCAGAGCTCTGACGTGGATATCGACGTAATCGTAAATTTGGACCTCTTTCTTGTTCTGGAACAGGCGGTGCAATCTGCCGGCGTATTGCTGCAGCGTCCCTCTCCAGGATATGGGCATGGCTAAAAATAAGGTATCCAGCCGGGGTTCATCAAAACCCTCGCCGATATATTTACCGGTGGCCACCAAGGTCACGGGCTCCCCGGCCGGCGTTGCCGCGATTCTGGCTAGGACCTGTCTGGTCTCTTTCACCCCTTTCCCGCCGGTGAGGGTAATCACCTCTGGAATATGCTCGCCTAACTGCGCGGCCAGCAATTCCACCTGGGCAGTTCTTTCGGTCAGGATAAGCGAATTTCTGCCGTTTCCCTGAGCCCTGACGACATCATCGACAATCTGTTGATTACGCCATTCGTCCGTGGCGATCCTGGAGTAAAATTCCTGGATCGACATATCCTTTTCTTCCCGGTCAATTGGCGTTCTAAAGCTGGTAAACCGGGGAATGACCAAGTGCTCGAATGGCCGCCTCGCAGCCTCCTTTCTGGCGTCCGCCCGATACCTTACCGGGCCGCAGTGCATGAAAATGATCGGCTGATGCCCATCGCGCCGGGTCGGCGTTGCCGTTAAACCATAGATGTATTTGGCTTGGACCTTCTTGAGAATCTGTTCAAAGCTGAAGGCTGGGACATGGTGACATTCATCCACGATTACTAAGCCATAATCCCTGATAAACTCCTTTACCTCTCCACCGCTCGAAAGGGACTGCATGATTGCCACATCGATAATACCACCAGGATCCGCTTTTCCTGCACCGATCTGGCCGATGAGGCCCTCCCTCGGTTTTCGCCCCCTTTTGGTCGCCGCCACCGGGAGTTCCACATCTATTCGCAGAAACTGGGCCAGCTTTTCCATCCATTGGGTCAGAAGTTGCTGGCGATGCGTCAAGATGAGCGAGTTGGTCTGGTGCGCGGCAATCAGCCTGGCTGCAATAACCGTTTTTCCAAAGGCCGTGGCCGCAGCCAGAACCCCGCAATCATGCTGCAGCATTGCCTCCGCCGCAAGCTCCTGATCCTCCCTCAACATCCCGGTGAAGGTAACCTTGATGGGCCTTCCCGGATTGGTCTTGTCGGACCACTCAACCTCAACCCCGGCTTCTGCCAGCAAAGAATCGAGATCGGCTTCGCATCCCCTCGGCAGGCAGAGGTATTCAGACGTTTCCTCGGAGCAGGAGATGATCCGCGGTTTTCCGTAAGTCGACAGGCGCATGGCCTGCGCCCGGTAAAATTCAGGATTCTTGAACGCAGCCAGCCTTTTCATGGTGTTCAACGCCCTCGGGGAAAGGCCGGATTTATTTACGTAAAGCATGTTTGCTTTGACCAACTGGATGACGTTCGGAAATTCATCCCGAGTAAGTTTGCTCCGCCTCGTTTCCCAGGGTTTTATGGCTTCTTCATCGTCTTGTTTCAGTTCCCCGAGCTCGCTGCCAGGACAGAGTTTCGAGATAAAAGTACCAATTTCATCTTCGGTGAGTCTCCTGATTTGAGCCAGAAATGCCCACTGATCCTCATAGGGTTGGAAGAGCTCATCGATGAAAACGCTGTTGACATTTTGGCGTGCTGCCTTTTGAAGCGGCAAGGCAATTAGATTCCCAAATCCGCCTTTGGGCATCGTGTCCTGGTTGGGAAAAAATCGGTCGTAGGATTTGAACTTGATTTGATACCGCCGGCTCATGGCGCAGGTAAGCAACGCCGAACCGAATTTTCGTGCCAGGCTCGCGGCCACTGGGTCAGCGAAGAAAAACCAGAAATGGGCGCCATGACCGGAACGTGACCGCTCAACCGCCACCGGCACCGCAAACGCCTTGCAGACATCTCTGAGGGTGGACACATCCTGCTGCCAGCCATCTTTATCGAAGTCCATGGCCAGAAAATGGCACTTTTCGTCCTGGCGCAGGGGATAGATGGCGGCCACGAGGTTTCCCCGCAGATGTGCTTCTATAACCTTTGCATCCAAGGGGGCATATGATTTATGCTCGCAAAAAGTGCACTTAACCTCAGGCTTGCTGCAAAATCCAGGTTTCCATTCATTCAGACATACCGGCGCGTATCCGGCCCTGCCTTCCCTGCCCTCCCATCTTTTCGCGTACACATCTTCCCGCCCCTTGAACAAGGACATGAAGAGCCGAATCTTTTCAGTGGGATTCGCCCCATCGTTGAGGTAAAGCGATGGTTCGGGGCGGGAGGCCTCTTGCTGAACCTCCTCTGGAGAGGACTGATTTTCCAAGATTTCCGTCAGACCCAGCCGAACCTTCAAGGATAGGTTCTCTTCCTTCAAGGCCTGGTTTTCGGCGAGCAAAGCCTGATACTTTTGCAGCAACGCTTTAAAATCCATTGCGGCTCACCTAAAAGGAAAGGCCTTCCTTGAAAGTGATTGACTCAAAAAGCATGATTTTCAGCGTCTTTTTTTCATAATGGGCTTTTCGTCCAAACCATCCAGGATATCTAGCAGACGGCGTTTGCGGGCGTGCGTTTCCCTCAGGCTCTCCAGGTATTGATCCCATTGCGCCCGGTTATTCTGGTTGGACATGACCAACCCTGCTTTACGGAGGTATCTAGCCGCTTCCTGGTAGGCGCTGGGTTTGACCTGGGCGATCAGCCGTTCCGCCTTATTCTTCCAGATGGCCACCGCCCGCTCCGGCGCCTGGACTTGAACGGCGTCGGCGATGGCGTCTTCATCTAACCAGGGGCACCCAAACCGGCCTTGGGGACGCTGATCGTACCATTTCAGCACCTGATCGGGCTTTTTTTCCAGAATCGCGATGTCAATCAGATCGCCGATCAGGGGAAATCGATGGCGCTGCTCCGCCTCGGGCCGCTCCAGACCGGATTCCGGCAGGGGCCAACCCTCTTGCTTCCAGGGCAGTTCACCGTTTTCCAGGTAGCGCAAAAGAGATGCGCGCACCTGGGGCCAGGCCTTGGCTTTGCCGCCGGCTATCCGGCAGTCCGTGAAGGCCTGGGGGGAAGGATGCCGCACGTATTCTTCGACCCGCAGCGCGGTCACCACCGGCCAATTCTGTTCCAGCGTGCGAATCTCCAGCAGTTTATCCCGCAAGCCGGCGCCGATGCCGGGCCATTTTTCGCCGATGGCCCGCAGGCCTGCCATTATCCATTTTTCGGCGTCTTCATAGCGCCGCGCCGCCATCAGCCGTTGGACCAGACGGTCATAACTGCCCGTGCTTTTGGCTTCAGCGACGCACAAGGGTATGATCTCAGCCTCCCGGCCGGCTCGCTCCAGGGCATGGATAGCCCAACTGCTGAGCCGGTCATGTTCGTAGTCGCGGCTGCATTTATCGGCGCCCCTGGCGTTTCTAAGCCCGCGCAACTGCGCCAACAGCCGGTCTGCGAAGGTGTGCCAGGCTGCTTGGGGATGCTGCCGGTCCAGGTATTCTCCAAAGGCTTCGCAGATGTCAAATGGGTCCTCCATCACGGCATCCAGCGCCCAGCTCAGCTTATCGGCAGGATCAAGGGACGAGCGGTCCAGGGCCTCGACGATCACCGGCAGGCAGGTGGCAATCTCCATGGCGGTTTCACCTTCGTCATGGCTCTCCTCCACCTGGCGAATACCGGTCGTCACCAGTTCCCGGCCCAAGGTCAGCACCTCTTCAGGGTGCCCTGCCTGGAGCAGCGTCTCGAGCTTTTTGCGAACCCCGGAATAGTCCGGGGTATAGCCCTCGCTATTCCAATAGTTCTGCCAGCCAGGCTCGCTGGCAAGGTCGCGGATCTCTTTGCGCAGGCGCGTGACCAGCGCCACGGTATTGCCGGAGTTCACCTGCTTCCGGTCGGATAGCTCCCTGGCCATCTCCGGGTACTGGCCGGCGAGTTCATGGATCAGGTCGATGAGTTGGGCCTTGGTCTTGCCCTGGAGAAAGCCATCGATATCTCGTCTCATATCCTCAGATACAAGGTCTTCATTGTCATCCCGGATTCCATCCGCCAACAATATCAGGCGCTCGTCATCCTGCTTCGCTTTGGGAACACGGCAATTATTTTCGACTTGCTTCAGGTATTCGAGCACCACGGCCACCCCGTGCTTGCAATCCCGTTCGTAAGGACAGGTGCAAGTCGAATCCGGCAGGCCTTTTTCATCCATGACCACCATGGTGGCATAGCGCTCCGAACCTTTCACCCAGGCAATCAGGCCGCCGTCGTCCGTTACGGCCAAGCCAGTAACGCGTCCCTGCCGCTGATAATTTCTGCCCCGGGAGACAATGGTCCCACCGGCCCAGGTTTCGATATCCTTCCAGGTAAGATCGGCAAACCGATCCAGGGGTGTCTTCTTATCGAGCATTGTTTCTTCTTCCTGTTATTCTCGTTTCAGGAAAAAGTCAATAATTGAACCCACGATCCCGTGGTATCGAGGTGGTGGGGAACGTTGATCGACGCATCGGCCTGATGGATTGATTGCGGCCAATTGCGCGCATCATTGCTGGGAAATAAATGGCCATTTATAGCGATTGCCAAAAGTTTTTTCCGATAAGGCCTTAAGAAAATTTACGCGACATTTGGTGAAAAATATGCTTTCCTTGATGCGTGCCCAGACGACTTGCGCCCAACCTGGAGAATTGTTCTCT
>JAKAKP010000003.1 GCA_021813445.1 Deltaproteobacteria bacterium | reverse complement strand
ACGAGTTGTCCAGTCTTACAAAGACAATAGTCATGCTGGCTCCTGATCACTGACCACTGACCACTGATCACTCGTTCCTCCCCTGCCCATCCAGCCTCTTCCCCACGTACCAATCGATCTGGCGGCAGATGCCCTTGATGACCTGGGCCTCCCGGGCCCGGAGGCCGTGGCGGGCAAAGAGCCGGCGGACGTTGAACATCCAGTGTTCCGGGTTCTGGTGGGAGATGAAGTTGATCCGTACCAGGGTCTCCTGGAGCATGGCGTACATGGACTCCAGCTCCCGGGAGTTGGCCAGGCGGGGCACGAAGTGGGATCTGTCGCCGGCCGCGGTGAAAATCTCGTAGGCCAGGACCATCACCGCCTGGGCCAGGTTCAGGGACGAGCAGTCTCCGGTGGGGATGTGCACTAAGGCATGGCAAAAAGGCAATTCCTCATTGGTCAGACCAAAATTCTCCGGACCGAAGAGCAGGGCCACTTCGTTGTGTTGGGAGACCTCCACCAGCCGGGCCGCCATCTCCCTGGGGGTGGCGTATTCCAGGCGCACTCCCCCTAAGCGAGCGGTGGTGCCGACGATATATTGGAAGGGGGCCAGGGCCGCGGCCAGATCGTTATAGACTTCCATCTCGTCTACTAGATGTTCCGCGGTGCCGGTGGCCATCATAGCCATGCGCTGGCGGTCCAGGTCCTCGGGCTGCACCAGCACCAGGCGGCTGAGCCCCATGTTGCACATGGCCCGGGCCGCGGCCCCGATGTTTTCCGCCAGGCGGGGGCGAAAGAGGACCACGGCCATCTTCTCCAGGCGCGCCCGGACTTCCGGGGCGCGGCGTTTCTTCTTCTCCATTGCCACAATGTAGCACAAACCGCAGCTACGGCAAACTCGCCGCGGCCCTTGCCACCTGCGGGCCAATAATTATCTTTTGAACAGCACCCGGAAAAACTGACGGGAATTCGCTGAATCAGGCAGGGTTGCGGCAGTAATATCCGGAAACACATTGCTAACAGCGATGCATCAAAAATTTCTGCCAAAATGCACCCCGCACTGATAATCATATTATAGATCTGCAAGTCTTTCCCTCTCCACCCTGAGGGGGGGAGAGGGTGAGGGTGAGGGGGGGTGGACAGCCGAAGCCGCCACCCCTCACCCCATCCCTCTCCCCTCAAAGGGGAGAGGGGGTTTTTGATGAAGCGCTGCGGCTGTACATTGCATTATCAAGTTGCAGCTGCCGGACATTACTCGATTTGCGGGGGTAGTTATGATGAAGATGATCGTGCTGTCTCTGGCGGGGATGCTCCTGCTGGCGGCCTGCGCCAGCCCGGCTTTGCGGCAGGACTGCCTGGCCAGGAAGGAAAAGGTGGAGCATGTGGCGGCCATTGCCGACGCAAAGTTGAGCAAGGGCCTCTCCACCCAGCAAGTCCGAGCCTTATTGGGGGAGCCGGATGAAATCATCACTGGCAAAAACGTAGGCGATTTTGATATCTGGAGATATTATGTGTATCAAGATTGCATGGCCGACCTGGGCATCCAGGTCCCGGAGACCAAACTCTTCTTTATCAACGGCTATTTGGTGAGTTGGCAAACCTTTGCCCATTAGTGACCCAGGGCAGGGCCTGACCAGGGGAGCAGCTTCCGCCCCCCTGAAAAAGTCGCGTTTGCCGGTCCAAAGGATAACATCATGTGGCTAAAATGGTTGCCGGCCTTGATGCTGGCCATGTTGGCCGGTTGTGCGCCCGCGGCCATCTCTCCCAGCCTCCAGCAGCAGGCCGGCCCGCCTGTGAGTTTTGAGACGCTCAGTGCCCATCCCGAGATGTACCATGGCCGCCTGGTGATCCTGGGGGGCGAGGTGATGTCCGTGCAGCCCTGGGGCCAGGGAGGCAGTCTGCTGACCGTCAACCAACAGGAGTTGAACCGGCTGGGTGATCCCCGGGGCGCTCCCTCCGGCGGCACCTTCGTGGTGGAGAGCGACCAGTGGCTCAGCCCCGACACCTATCAGCCCAAGAGTACGGTGAAGGTGGCGGGCATAGTGCAGGGCCGGAACCAAGACGGCTTCCTGCTGCTCAAGGCCAAGGAAGTAGTCTTCAATGCGCCCCCGGTCTGGGAAAAATGGTATTATCCCGTGCCCCGGGAGTGGTATGATTATGACCCGAACCTGGAGTACTGGTTCACCCCGCCCTATTTCGACATCTACCGAGGCGGCGGGAGGCATTAGGCAAAAGATGCACATCGACAGTTATGAATTCGGGACTATCGTCATTGATGGCCGGACTTACAGGACCGATCTCCTCATCTGGCCGGCCCGGATCAAAAGCGACTGGTGGCGCTCCGAGAGCCACCTCCTGCAAATCCCCGATGTCTTTGAAGCCCTGGCCGCGGACATCCAGGTTATGGTGGTGGGCACCGGCGCTTACGGGCGGATGGCGGTGGCCCCGGAGTTGATCGCCTACTTAAAGGAAAAGGGGATTGACCTGGTAGCCAGGCCCTCGGGGGAGGCCGGCCGGATCATCAACCAAATGGGGCACGGCCGCTGGGCCGCGGCCCTGCATCTGACTTGTTGAGGGATTGCTTCTTGGACATCATCGATTGCCATCTCCACAGCGGCATCCAGAACGTCTCCTGGCGCTGGCAGGACATCCGGCTCCTGCTCCTGGCCGCGGGCATCTCCGGGGCGGGAGCCATTCCCCCGGTGGAAGACGTCTACGACCGCTATGACCCCGCGTTTACCGATGACCCGGCCTGGCAGGATTGCCGCCGCCGGGCGCACCGCTATCTCCTGGAACTTAAGGACCCGGAAATCCGGGTTTTCCCTTATTTTTTCGTGTGGAACGACTTCGCCTGGGAGGACCTGGGTCCGGAGTATGTGGCCATCAAATGGCACCGCCACCCGGATGAGCCGGTGTACGACTACCAGGCCCCCCGCTGCCGGGAGTTTCTGGAGGTGGTGCGACAGCGGGGCCTGCCCATACTCCTGGAGGAATCCCTGGAGAATACCTTGTTTTTCCTGGAGCAGATGGCCCCGGACCTGCCGGTGATCATCCCCCACCTGGGGGCCCTGAGCGGCGGCTACCGGGCCCTGGACGTGGCCGGGATCTGGAGCCGGCCCCACGTCTGGGCGGATATGGCCGTGGCCGGGCTGCCGGAAATCCAGGACTATCTGCAACGCTACGGCAGCGGCAAGCTGATGTTCGGCAGCGACTACCCCTTCAGCCGGCCCCAGACGGAATTAGATAAAATCCTGGGCCTCAACCTGCCGGAGGCCCAGACCCGGGCCATTTTGGGGGGCAATTTCCGGCGGCTGTGCCGGATAGAGTGACGGTTTTTCGTTTTTCTTTTTGGGTTTTTCGTGAAAAAAAAAAGCCTGGTAACCCAGACTTGATCGGGAACGGCGATTTTAAAGTCCCCCTTTCCTAAAGGGGGATTTAGGGGGATTATCGGGGCGCTTATATAATTTCCCCTGCCCCCTTTAGAAAACTTATCATTACCCATAAGTCCTAACTCTATCGGGAGCGCATTTCTGATTGTGTCCAGATTCTGCCAGGGCTAAATTCTTATGAATCACGGGGTCTTCGGGTTGGGGCGCCTCAAAATCCCCCCTGCCCCCTTTTTCAAAGGGGGAGTAAGAGAGTGCCTGATTGATGGTATTCTTTGGTGGCGCAGGCTTTCCAGCCTGCGCAAAAACACTCTGTTTTTTGGGACTTTTTAATTTAATTAAATATTTTAATAAGATGTCGTGTTTTTCGAAAAGTACATGAATAAGGCGGGCTAATTAAAAAGGCGACTCGCTGAAGTCGCCTTTCTTTTAACCGAAAACAGAAAACGGTCTTTTAGGCCTGGAGCATCCTTTTCTTGCAGGCCTCCAGCATGGGCTCGAACTGGTCGAGGAGCTGTCCCTGGAATTTGCGCCATTCCTCCTGGAATTGGGGCAAATGCTCCACTTCCAGTTGCACCCTTTGGCGCATCTGCGCTTCCAGGGCCCGCTGCATCTGGGCGATGCCCGCGCCGAAACGGGATTTAAGCTGCTGAAAGGCGCTGTTGCGCACCTGTAAGAAGTTTTGCAGAATCTGGTCCAGCTCCGCCTTGAGCCGGGCCATGGCTTTCCGATCCTGGGCCGCCAGCATCAAGCCTTCCACGGCGTGGGCCATGCGCGGGTCCACTTCCCCGTCCCGGGGCAGGATGATATTGCGCAGCAGCACTTCTTTCACGGCCGTCCGGGCCTCGGGCTGCGCCGCGGACGGCAAGGCAGCCAGGGCCCCGGCCAGGTCCTCGCCATTTTTCAGAAAATTGACCGCGAATTGGCGGCCCTGGTCCCGGTATTGGTCCCGGGCCATATCCTCTTTGCTGGCCCGGCCATACTTCTCGGCCTTTTCCAGGGCTATTTCCAGGGCGCTCTTAATTTCTGCCAACGAATGCTCTCTTTCTTTCCCACCCGGGGAAGCTTAACAGGTCTTTCACTTTATTTTAGAGGCAGGAGCAGCTTCCGCCTTGGGGCTTGTCTTCGCCGGGCTGGCCTCGGTGGTGTCCTTGGGTGCTTCCGGCTTGCCATTGCTGGGATTTTTGCCAGCATAATCACTAACGTACCACCCACTACCCTTAAGATGAAAAGAGCAGGCGCTGATGAGTTTTTCGAGACTGCCGCCGCACTTGGGGCAAACCGTCAGGGGCGCTTCGGAGAACTTTTGCCACTTCTCCAGGACTTGCCCGCAAGCGGCGCATTGGTACTCATAGATGGGCATACTGCCGACCTCCTTGCCAATTATCTTCATAATAACGAATCACCCGGGGCAGTTCCCGGGAATTGAGGGGCGCCAGGATTGTCTGGGTCAAGCGGTGCACCCGGGTCTCTTCTTCCTGCTTCTGCTCCTCGGAGGCTTCGAACAGGGCCAGGAACTGGCTGAAGCGCACCACGTGCACCAGCTCATGGGTGATAATATAGAGGAGCAGGGGTAGCAGACTGAGATCGGGGCAAGTATCCAGGGCCTTCAAGATATTATGATCCTGGACACAGATACGGTAAAAATCGAAGAACGCCGATTTTAAGACCCGGTCCCGGTGGCAGCCGTGATATTTGGCCACCAATGCCAGGGCATGGGAAGAGATTTCCTCCTCTTCCAGACCCTCCAGGGTTAAAATATCATAACGGGCCCGGCGCCAATGGTCGGGGCTGAGCTTGAAGAAGTCGGAGGTCATCTCCTCGGCGATGACCGTCGCTTCCTGGAGGAACTCTTTCTGGCGCGGATGAAAATGGGCGTAGTTCATAATTCTTTAACCTTATAATATTACCATCATTGATTGAGTTGTCAATTGACCCCGAGCTTTTCTGCACGCCGCGCCTTGGCCTGATGGCCTCCAAAACATACTGATAGAGCATTAAACCACCCATCTCCAGCATCAATACGCTGCTGATAAATTAGGGGGAACAGACCCGGCCGGGGCTATCCGGTGAGCAATTTATAACCCCAACATTGCCAATCTGGTATAATCGAGACATTGGGCGGATAGCCAGTCTCTTAGTAGCTTCGCCCATCCGGTAGAAATTTTTTTTCTTCATCTCTAAAAGGCTGCGTGCCGGAAAAAATTAATGCACCGAAAGATTTTGGGGAGCCTCCTGGCTTTGATTTGCCTGGGTCTGGCCGCGGGACCAGTCAAGGCCGGCCGCCCCGCGGGCACCCTGAAGTGGACCTTTAATACAGCAGGTACTATTAACTCCACCCCGGCCCTGGGTCCAGACGGTACAATTTACGTGGGCTCAGACAACAAGCTCTTTGCGGTTAATGCCGACGGCACCCAAAAGTGGGTATCTTATACATCGGTTGCCACGCTGGCCTTGGGCGGGGATGGCACTATTTATGCCGGATCGGGCAGCAAACTCTATGCTTTCAGCCCTGTTGACGGAAGTGTGAAATGGATCTTCACCCTGGGAGGTGCAGATAGCTCCACCCCGGCGGCGGGCCCGGACAGTACCATTTATGTGGGCGCGGCTGACGGCTTGCTCTATGCCGTTTACGGCCGCAGGGTCCCCAGCGGCCCCGGCAGCATCCCCGGCACCAATAGCATATTGCTGGGGGATTAGGAAGGAAAGACCCCGGGCGGGGGTTCCGGTGGGCACTTTACTGTTCCTGGATGATTAATTTTGCCGTTATAATTCAGGAAAAAATCTTTTTCCGCATCGGAGAACCTTATGCCCCGCCTGCCCCGGGAGTTGGAAGGCCTGGCGAAGATGCTGGCCTATCTGCTGGGCCGCCGCCCGGATGAGTTCGGCCTGGTGCTGGAGGAGGAGGGCTGGCTGCCGGTCAAGCAACTGCTCCAGGCCCTTCATGAAGAGCCGGGCTTTGCCCGGGCGCGGCGGGAAGATCTGGAGCGCCTTGCGGCCCTGGTTTCTCCGCCTCCCCTGGAACTAGCCGGGGAGAAAGTCCGCAGTCTGGCCCCCCCGGCCCCCGAGCTGCGCCGGGACCCGGGTGCGCCGCCGCCGTCTCTGCTGTATCTGGCCATTTCCCCGAAAATCCATGCCCTGGTCTGGGAAGGGGGACTCAAACCCCCCGGGGGCCGGGAGCTGGTCCTGGCCCGGCGGCCGGACATGGCCCGGCGCCTGGGGAAACGCCGGGACAACCATCCCCTCCTGGTGCAGGTGGCGGCCCAGGCGGCAACCCGGGGAGGTACTACTTTCCAGGCTTACGGCGAAGAACTCTTCCTGGCGGCTGCGGCTATTCCCCGGGAGTTTCTGCAGCTGCCGCCGCCCCCCAAAGAAGTCGCCCCGCCCAAACCCGCGGCCAAAGGCAAGGCCAAACCCATGCCGGGAGAATTGTTATTGGATCTACCCCAGATGCTGGCCGGCAAACCCGAAAAGGGGAAAAAGCGGGACGAAGCGGCCTGGAAAAAGGGGGCCCGGGCCCTGCGCAAGAAGCGGAGCAGGGAATAGGGGTCAGCGGGTTGGCGGGTTAGCGGTCCGGGAAAAGAATTGATCGGTGGTCTGTGGCCAGGGAAGAAGCTGATCAGTAATAGAGCTTGCAAAATGTCTTTCTCCGCGATTTCTCTGCGCTCTCTGCGCCTCGGCGGTGAACAAAGAGAAGATTCACCGCAGAGACGCTGAGGACGCCGAGATACGCAGAGAAGAAGATATGATTTTCCAAAGCCTCAGTAATCAGTGGATAGGTGGGAAACACTGATTACTGGTTACTGATTACTTAATGTCTGATAGCGAAATCTATTCTCCATTGCCCAAGAGATGCGGCATGACCATAGAACACCCGTCTCTGGAGGTCCTCATCGTTTTAGGGGGGCGTGTGGGCGCGGACGGTTATCCCGGCCGGCCCACCCGGCTGCGCCTCATCCATGCCCTGAACCTCTGGCGGGAGCATTACCCCGGGGCCCACTTCCTTCTCAGCGGCGGCCGTAATAAGGGCGCACCCTGCTCCGAAGCCCGGGCCATGGCGGATTGGTCGCTGGCCTGGGTGGAGGAGAACTGGGGCCATGACGAACGGCAGCGCCTGGCATCCCTGCTGCTCCTGGAAGAAACCAGCCGCAACACCGCGGCCGCGGCCCACAACGCCCTGGCCCTGGCCGAGAAGCAGGGCTTTAGACGCCTGGGCCTGGTCACCGACCACCTGCATATGCGCCGGGCCCATTACCTCTTCCGCCGCCACCTGCCCCACCGTCACCTCTTACTCCATCCCCTGCCCTACCCCGGCTTGCTCCGGGACTACTGGCAGCGCCGCCGCTTCCTGCGCCTGGGGAAAATGCTGCTCCGGGAAGGGGGCGCCTGGGTGAAGGTCCTGGCCCGCCGCGCCTGGGGCAGATAATTCTTTGAGGGGCTGGCGAGGTCTACAATCTTCAAGCTCCCGGCCATTTTTCTTCCCCTGCCAGACAAAAAGTTCTTGACACGAAGGGCCGAAAGGGATTACAAAAGGCACTGTTGTTAGGAAAAAAGAAAAATTTCACAAGAAAAGCTCTAGTGGGTCGATAATGCTGGAAATTAAACGCCCCGTCAGCGCCGCCTTAAGTCCGGAGCAAGTTACCGCGATTTCTGAGACCTGCAGCCGCTTCCGCGCCACCAAAGGCGGTCTTTTGCCCGCGCTGCACGAAGTCCAGAGACTCTGCGGCAACTGGCTCCCTTTAGAGGCCCTGAAGCTGGTGTCCCAGGGCATGGATATCACCTACCCTTACCTCTACGGCGTCCTTAGTTTCTACACCATGTTTTCCACCCAGCCGCGGGGGAAGTACATCATCCGCATCTGCGAATCGCCCCAATGCCATATCCTGGGCGTGGACAACCTGGTGGAAGTCCTGAAAGCGGACCTGGGGATCGAAGTAGGTGAAACCACCGGTGACGGCCTCTTCACTTTGGAGCATACCGCCTGCCTGGGAGTCTGCGAAGTGGCCCCGGCCATGCAGATCAACGAGGTGGTTCACGGCCGCTTAACCGCGGATCGCGTCAAAGGCATTCTGGCCGACTACCGGGCGGGCAAAGCCCCCGATTTCCGGCAGTTGCGCCGCACCACCAATGCCTTGAGCGACTATCCGCCCAGCCCGGATGAGGTGGTGCTGCTGGCCAACGTGGACCAGATCGATCCCATGAGCCTGGAGGAATACCAGGCCCGGGGCGGTTACGAGGGCCTGAAAAAGGCCCTGACCATGACCCCGGTGGAAGTGGTCAACGTGGTGAAAGACTCGGGCCTCCGGGGCCGGGGCGGTGCGGGTTTCCCCACCGGCCTGAAATGGTCCTTCACCCAGCCCAGCCCCGTCTTCCCCAAGTACATCGTCTGTAACGCCGACGAAGGGGAGCCAGGCACCATCAAAGACCGCTACATCATGGAGGGCGACCCCCACAAGCTCATCGAGGGCATCACCATCGCCGGCTACGCGGTGGGCGCCAGCATGGGTTACATCTACTGCCGGGGTGAGTATTACCTCTCCATGTACCGGTTGAATGCCGCCATCCAGGCCGCGGAAGCCGCGGGCCTGTTGGGCGACAAGATCCTGGGCACCGACTTCTCCTTCAGGATCCAGGTGCAGACCGGCGGCGGCTCTTATGTCTGCGGCGAGGAAACCGCGCTCATCGAATCCATCCAGGGGCAAAGGGGCAACCCCCGGGTCAAGCCCCCCTTCCCCGGCCAGGTGGGCGTCTGGTACAAACCCACCATCGTCAACAACGTGGAGTCGCTGTCCAACGTGCCTAGCATCGTCGTCAAAGGCGCTGAATGGTACAAAGCCAAGGGCACCCAGGACACCCCCGGCACCAAGATCATGCAGGTGGTGGGCCACGTCAACAAGCCGGGCATCGTCGAAGCCAACCTGGGCATGACCTTGCAGCAACTCATCGACAAGTACGGCGGCGGCGTCAGGGAGGGACACAAGATCAAGAGCGTCCAACCCGGCGGCGCATCCGTGGGCTTTTTCCTGCCCGAGCACCTCAACACCGTTATTGAACACGGAGCCCTGGCCAAGGTCGCAGGAGGATTGGGCTCCGGCACCATGATGGTCATGGACGAGACCACCTGCATCATCGACGTGGTGAAGTGCCTGCTCCAGTTCTTCCAGCACGAGTCCTGCGGTTTCTGCCTGCCCTGCCGCCGGGGCACCCGGGTGCTCTACGAGCTGATCTGCAAGGTGGCCTCCTTCCAGGCCACCCAGGCGGACCTGGACCGGATGTACAACCTCTCCAAGATCATGGTGGAAAGCGCCAACTGCGCTTTGGGATGGAGCCCCCATTCCTTCATCAAGACCACCATGGAGCGGTTCAAGGAAGAATACGACGCCCATCTGGCAGGGAATTGCCCCTGCGGCGTCTGCAAAGCGGAGGCCCACGGACATTAATTTAATTTGGAAAACATCTTGAAAGTTCGAGATGCGATAAAAATAATCGAATCAGATGGTTGGTATTTGATCAAACCCAGAATACCGGGAAGTCATCGGCAATATAAGCATCCTGCAAAACCTGGACGTGTTACCATTGCCGGTCATCTTAAGGATGATCTAAGTCCAGGGACTTTAAACAGTATTTTGAAGCAAGCCGGTTTGAAATTAAAAGAGTAGTATGTATGGAACGATTCTTAATCATAGTTGAGAAAGCAAACGGTAATTACTCGGCTTATTGCCCCGACTTACCCGGTTGTGTCGCAACTGGGAAGACCAGGGAAGAAGTTTTAAGGCGAATGGAAGAAGCCATCAAACTTCATCTGGAAGGTATGAGGGAAGATAAAATCCCTGTTCCCAAAATAAGGAGTTTCGCAGAGTATATTTCCCTGGATCTGTAGCGGAAAATTTTTCATCTCGTGCTCAACCATAATGTGGGAACGAAATGGAAAAGAATGATACTACGGAAAACTAAACAATTGCTTGGCAAATTAGCCCTTTGGCTATTAGTTGCGATAATATTCAGTGGTTTTTTAATCGAAGCAGAAACCATATTCACAGAATCCAAATTTTTAATAAACATTGGATATGGGTTATCGGTAATATTCTTTTTAACTCTTACAATTTATGGTTGCTTACACCTGTGGGAAAAATATAAAAAAATAAAAACATAAAAATGTTTTTAAATAAAAAAGGTTAGCATATGCTCATTAATTACCTGCCTATCCTGATTTACATGCTCATCGCCGTAGGACTGGTGGGGGTGATCGTGCTTCTGTCCGAACTCCTGGGCAAGAAGACGCACACCGTCCAGAAAGACATCCCCTACGAATGCGGCATGGACCCCATCGGCGATGCCCGCAGCCGGTACACGGTGCGGTTTTACATCATCGCCATGTTCTTCATTGTCTTCGACATTGAAGCTATTTTCCTCTACCCCTGGGGGGTGGTGTTCAAACCCCTGGGCTGGTTCGGCCTGTGGGAGATGGGCGTCTTCATCGTCATCCTGGCGGTGGGCCTGGCTTATGTATGGGGTAAGGGAGCATTGGAATGGGAATAGAAGAACACCTGGGATACAACATCCTCACCACCAGCCTGGAAAAGCTGGTGGATTGGGGCCGTAAAAGCAGCCTCTGGCCCGCCACCTTCGGGTTGGCCTGCTGCGCCATTGAAATGATCTGCACCGCGGCCAACCGCTGGGACATCGCCCGCTTCGGCATGGAGGCCTTTAGGGCGTCCCCCCGCCAGGCGGACGTGATCATCATCGCCGGCACGGTCTGCAAAAAGATGATGCCCGCGATCGAGCGCATCTACGAGCAGATGACCGAGCCCAAGTGGGTCATCGCCATGGGCGCCTGCGCCTGCTCCGGGGGCATTTTCGACTCCTACTCGGTGGTCCAGGGCATCGACACTTACCTGCCGGTGGACGTCTACGTCCCCGGTTGCCCGCCCCGGCCGGAAGGGCTCCTTTACGGCATCCTCAAGCTCCATGAAAAGATTCTGCAAGACCCTTTCCTGACCAAGAAATACCGCGAGCGGCTGGCGCTGCGTCAGGAGGCCGTATGAGCAAGGCCGCGGAACTGCTCCAGGAAAAGTTTCCCGAGGAAGTGGTGGAAGTGACGGAGTTCCGGGGCGAGACCACCATTACGGTCAAACCCGGACGGATCGTGGACATCTGTAAGACCTTGCGGGATACGCCGGAGACTTCTTTTAAGTATCTCTCCATGGTGGCGGGCCTGGATTACCTGCCCCAGAGCCCCCGGTTCGGCGTGGTTTACAATCTTTATTCCCACAGAAACCATAACCGGGTGACCCTGAAGACCCTGCTGGCGGACGACAACAGCCCGGCCATCGATTCGGTGGTGCCGGTGTGGTCCACCGCCAACTGGCACGAGCGGGAGGCTTACGATATGATGGGCATCCGCTTCAAGGGCCATCCCGACCTGAGGCGGATCCTGATGCCCGCGGATTGGGTGGGCCATCCCCAGCGTAAAGATTATCCCTTGCGGGGGAAGTAGGAATATCTGATGAACAGCCGCGAGACCTTACAACGCACCGAAACCATGCTCCTCAACCTGGGGCCTTCCCATCCCAGCACCCACGGGGTGCTCCGGGTCCTCCTGGAGCTGGACGGCGAACTCATCCTGCGGGCTGACCCGGATATCGGCTACCTGCACCGGGGCATCGAGAAGATGTGCGAATACCGCACTTACCATCGCTGCATGCCCCTGATGAACCGCCTGGACTATCTGGCCGGAGAGGTCAATCTCTTCGGGTTCTGCCTGGCCATGGAAAAGCTCCTGGGCATCGAGGTGCCCAAGCGGGCCCAATATGTCCGGGTGATGCTGGCGGAGCTGACCCGTATCGCCTCCCACCTCTTCTGGCTGGGCACCCACGGCCACGATCTGGGGGCCATGACCCCCCTGTTCTACGCCTTCCGGGAACGGGAAAAGATCATGGACCTCTGCGAGATGGTCTCCGGGGCCCGGATGTTCCCGCTGTATTTCCGCATCGGCGGCCTGGCCGCGGACCTGCCCGAGGGCTTCATTCAGGCGGCCTGGGACTTCGTCAAAACCTTCCCGGAAAAACATAAGGATTACCATGCCCTGCTGACCAAGAACCAGATCTGGATCGAGCGCACCAAGGGCGTGGGCGTCATGTCTCCGGAGGAGGTTTTGGATTGGGGCTGGTCCGGACCCATGGCCCGGGGCTCCGGCGTGAATTGGGACCTGCGCCGGGACAATCCTTATTCCAGCTACGAAGAGTTCGATTTTGTGGTGCCCCTGGGGAAAAACGGCGACACCTACGACCGGTACCTGGTGCGCATGGAGGAGATGCTCCAGGCCAACCGCATCGTCCGCCAGGCCCTGGAAAAGCTGGCGGATACGGAGCCTGGCGATATCAAGGCCAAGGACCCCCGGGTCAGTCTGCCGAAGAAGGACGCGGTCTATAACGACATCGCCGGATTGATCAACCACTTCAAGATTATCCAGGAAGGCATTGTCCCGCCCAAAGGCGAGGTCTACCAGTGCATCGAGGCCCCCAAAGGGGAGATGGGTTTCTATATTGTGAGCGACGGCACCCCCCAGCCCTTCCGGCTGAAGATCCGGGGACCGTCCTTCATCAACCTCTCGGCTATGGACAAACTGGCCCGGGGCCGTTTGCTGGCAGACGCCATCGCCCTGATCGGCACCATGGACATCGTGCTGGCGGACGTGGATAGGTAGAGTAGATTGGGCGTCTCGCCCGACTCCTTTGAAAGCTGAAATAACCGGGCAGCAGCCCTGGTGGCGCAGATGACGAAAAAGATCATTCTCTTCTTAATTTTGCTTTCTCTTCCCGCAATGGCGCTGGCCGGCATGGAACAGACCACCGGCTTCATCTTTACCGGGAAGATTGAAGAGATCGCGGTCAAAAGCGTAATCTCCCCGGTGGGCATGGGGCCTGGGAGAAAATTTGTGTCCATCAAGCTGGACAGCAAACCCAAACTGGATATCCGGGTTACCGCCGAGGATGCCGTCAGTTTTCATCTCCTCAAAACCGACCAGCCCTCCGCGGTCCTGACCCCCGGCAAACTCCAAGGGCAGGGGTGGAAAGTAAGGTTGACCTGCGACAAGAAGACCACCGCGGGTGAACCCTTTTATCTGGTAATCAAGCTGGAGAGGCTGGATTAATAACCTGTCAAGCTAATATGCAGGGCGGCATGCCCGCCAATAAAAAGGGATGGTGGGCCAGCCCCACCCCACATGGCGAGAACTATAGGAAAGAATTATGGTTAATCTGACCATCGACGGCCGGGCAATTCAAGCGCCCAAGGGTAAAACCATCCTGGAAGTGGCCGACGCTAACGGCATCTTCATTCCCCGGCTTTGCTTTCACCCGGCTCTGAAACCCATCGGCGCCTGCCGCATCTGCGTGGTGGAAGTCAAACCCGGCCCGCCCCGCCCGATTCCGGCCTGCGCCACTCCGGTCACCGAAGGCATGGAGGTAACTACCAACACCCCGCGGCTGGTGCAGATTCGCGATGAATTGATGAAGCTGGTGCTCATCAACCACGCGCTGGAATGCCCCATCTGTGATAAAGGCGGGGAATGCGAACTCCAGGATCTGACCCATGCCTTGGCCGTGGAGAACATCGACCTGTCGGCCGTGAAACTGGCCCCCAACCACGACTACGAATCCCTGTTCGTGGAACGGCATCCGGACCGCTGCGTCACCTGCGGCCGCTGCATCCACGTCTGCCGGGACCACGTGGGCGCCATGGCCATCAACTTCATGCAGCGGGGCTACTTCACGGAGTTGGGCTCCGGGGTGCTGCCCCTGGATTGCGAATTCTGCGGCTCCTGTGTGGACGTTTGCCCGGTAGGGGCCTTGATCAACAAGCTCTGGAAGTACCGGGCCCGGGCCTGGGAAGTGGAGAAGACCGAAACCGTCTGCCCCTTCTGCGGCGGCGGCTGCGTCTATGAATTGCATACCAAAAACGACCGCATCCTGCGGGTGCGGAACCAAAAAAGCATTCTGCTCTGCTCCCGGGGCCGCTTCGGCTTCCCGGTGGTGGAAGCCCCGGACCGCCTGAAGACCCCGTTAATCAAAGAAAACGGGGCGTTCCGGGAGGCATCCTGGGACGAGGCCCTGGACCTGGTGGCCGCCAAGTTTAAGGAAATCGCGGAGAGCGCCGGTGCCAACGCCATCTACGGCGTGGGTTCCGCCCGGGCCACCAACGAAGCCAATTACCTCTTCCAGAAATTCTTCCGCCAGGGGATGGGCTCCAATCAGGTGGACAACCCCGGCCGTTATACCTATATCCGGGCCTTGCGGGGCCTGGCCGCGGTCTTCGGGGAGCCCCAGGTTTCCGGCGTGGAATCCTCCACGGCCCTGCCGAAGGCCTATCAGTCCCCTCTGGCTCCGGGCGAAGGCGCCCAAGGCAGCGGCTTCCCCTTTGTTTTGGGTCATTTTAAGGACCTCCCGAAAGCGGACCTGGCCCTGGTGCTGGGCGCAGATGTGACCCCGGAGATGCCGCCCCTGGGGTGGAAACTCCTGCGGGCTTTGGATAATGAGAACTTCCGCCTGGTGCTGGCCAACCCCCGGCGCACCAAGTTCGACCGTTACGCCCATCTGGGCCTGCGCTACAAACCGGGCACGGAGCGGATTCTCCTCTCCGGGATCTTTAAGGCCTTCTTCGCGGCCAATCCTGATTTCACTCCGGCTATCAGCGCCACCGGCCTGGACGAGTTCAAAGAAAGCTTCAAAAAGGTCAGCCTGAAGGACGTGGCCTCCAAGACCGGGGTGGAGGAAGCCCTGATCAAGGAAACCGCAGCCCTGCTGGCCCAGGCCCAGGCGCCGGCCATCATCTGCGGCACCGAACTCCTGGCCCAGGACAAGGGCGAGCAAAACGCCCTGGCCTTGGCCGACCTCTTCCTGCTCATCGGCCGCCCCGGCACCCCCGGCAGTGCGCTCTACCCAGTGGCGGAAAAGAACAACTCCCGGGGCGTCTGCGAAGCGGGAGTCATCGCCGAGCACCTGCCGGGCTACGCCCATCTGGATGAAGCCTCCCGGGGCGTCAACCTGGCGGACATGCTGGATAAGCTGGAGGCCAACGACGAGGCTGCGCCCCAGGCCATCTACCTGCTGGGCGGCGACCTCCTCCGGGTCGTGCCCCACCGCAGCCGGGTGGAAAAGCTCCTGAAAAAGGTGCCTTTCCTGGTTATACAAGATGCCTTCCTCAACGACACCGCCAAGCTGGCCCAGGTGGTCCTGCCGGTGACGGTGCATGCGGAGCAGGAAGGGACCTTCATCAGCAGCGACGGCACCCTGGGCGTCCTGGCCCAGGCCGTGCCCAGCAACGGCATGCGCCCCGATTGGCAGATCATCAACCAGTTGGGGAGCAAGATGGGCTACAAATTGGGCGCCAGCTCTCCCAAACAGATTTTCCGGGAACTGGCCCAGGCCGTGCCCCTGTGGGCGGGCCTCAGCCCCAAAACCAGTTATCCGCTGATGGCGGGTGAGGTCAAGGGCACCTTCGTCCCCTTTGAGGTGGACCTGAGCCTGCCGGGCCGCCGGCCCTTCACCCTGATTGTCGGCAAGGCCCTGAACCATTCCGGGTCTTTCACCACCCATGCCCCGGAGGGGACCCTGAAAGTATCCCCCCGGGCGGAAATGCTGCTGAACCCGGACGACGCCAAGAATCTGGGCCTGGCGGACGGGGATACGGCCAAGATCACCTCTTCCCAGGGTGAGATCAGCGCCCCCGTAGTCCTGGCCCCGGAGATGCCCGCGGGCGTGGTGTTCCTGCCGGAACATTTCGCCATCCCTGCGGCCCATCTCCTGACCCTCAACTCCAACCTGGTTAGGGTAACCATCCAGAAGGGTTGATATGATGAATCAATTGCCCATTTTGATAATCCTGACGTTTGTGAAGATCATGCTGGTTCTGGTGGTCTTTCTCACCTGCATCGCCTACACGGTGCTCATGGAACGTAAGGTCCTGGGGTTCATCCAGCTGCGCCTGGGCCCCAACCGGGTAGGCCCCTGGGGTCTTTTGCAGCCCCTGGCGGATGCCATCAAGCTGCTCTTCAAAGAAGAATTTACCCCCCCGGGGGTGAACAAGGTCCTCTTTGTCCTGGCCCCGATCATCACCGCGGTCCCCGCATTTCTACCCCTGGCGGCCATTCCCTTTGCCTCCCAGATCCTGCCGGATACCCTCACCATCTATGGGTATAAGGTGGATCTGGCTGCGGCCGGGCTCAACCAGGGAGTGATTGCGGACATTAATGTGGGCCTGTTGTACGTCTTTGCCATGGGCTCTCTGTCGGTCTACGGCGCGGTCCTGGGCGGCTGGGCCTCCAACAATAAGTACTCCCTGTTGGGCGGTCTGCGTCTTTCCGCCCAAATGATCAGCTATGAAATGACCCTGGGCCTGTCGGTCATCGGCGTGCTGATGCTCTCGGGCAGCCTGAGTCTGGTGAAGATCGTGGAAGCCCAGAAATCCATGTGGTTCATCTTCTACCAGCCCTTGGGATTTTTGCTCTTCCTGACCGCGGCCTTTGCCGAATGCGCCCGCACGCCCTTTGACTTGATCGAGTGCGAAAACGAGTTGGTGGCGGGCTACCAGACTGAATACAGCTCCATGAAGTATGGCGTGTTCATGATGGGGGAATACGGCCACATCCTCGTGGCCAGCGCCCTGGCCACCACCCTCTTTTTGGGCGGCTGGCAGGGGCCGGTGCTGCCCCCCATCGTCTGGTTCATGGGCAAGACCTTCGCTCTGGTCTTCTTCTTCATCTGGGTGCGGGGCACTTTCCCCCGCTTCCGGTTCGACCAGCTCATGAAACTGGGCTGGAAAGTGATGTTGCCCTTGTGTCTGGTGAACATCCTGTTCACCGGCGTTATCATCCAGTTTTTGCAGAGGTAGTAGATGATTATTCCTTTGCTTCAAGGCCTGGCCACCACCCTGCGCGCCGTTTTCACCAAGCCCATCACCTTGCAATACCCGGAGGTGAAGCGGCCGGTGGCGCCCCGTTGGCGGGGACACCCGGAACTGACCATCAACGAAGACGGAGGGCGGCGCTGCGTGGCCTGCACCCTGTGCATGGTGGTCTGCCCCAGCAACGCCATCAAAGGTATTGAGGCCGCGGAAGGGTCCGAACACGAGAAATACCCGGTGGCCTTCAACATCGACCTGACCCGCTGCATTTTCTGCGGCCTGTGTCAGGAGGCCTGCCCCAAGGGGGCCATCAAGTTGAATAACCTGTATGAGCTGGCCCAATACGATAAGAAAGAGCTTTTTCTCAATATCGACCGGGCCACCCAGAAAAAGTCCGAACTGCGGATGGCGGATTGGCTATGATACGGCCTTTTGCCCGTGGGGTTGATAGGAGGCTGGAAGGATGCAGATGATCTTTTTCATCCTGGCCGGGGTGGCTCTGGTCTCCGGGGGGCTGTCGGA
>JAKAKP010000062.1 GCA_021813445.1 Deltaproteobacteria bacterium | reverse complement strand
GGACCTTTTGCGAGTCAACCCCCAAGTTAAGCCCCAGGGCCAAACTGCCGAAGGTCGTGTGCGGCCTGACCCCGCCGTAACCCGTCCAGTTGAACTGGGGAAGGAATATGCCGCCCAGACGTATTCCGGATTCATCGCTCAGTCCCATCATCTTTCCCAGTTGACCCACCCCATTTAGAAAAGGGTTTGCCTGGGGGTTGGTGTAAATTCCACTGGTTATCGGGCTGGTTTCAGGCGCGGCCGGTTCCCCCGCCGCCACGCCGGCCAGGAGCAAAAGGAAGAAAAAGGCGATAAAGCCGCGGCGGCACATTAAGGATGCGTAGGCCATCACGCTATCGCCTTTCTGGGCGCGGTTTCCAGGATAGTGCATGTCATCTTGGCCTCCCGGGATCATGCGGCAAAAACGGCCACCGAAATCAATAATATCAAGTGGCGCCTAAAAAGTATTCTATGCGCCGCGAAGAATCTAGATCCTTTAGTCCGCTTCGCGCCGTTCCGGATGACAAATTAATCTTCCCTCTTTGAGGACAACTTGGTTTAAATGGTTTTTTCAACCTCTGATTCCGAGTTCAAAGGGGTCCTTTCTTTAGGCAAGTGTTGGTGATTGCCTAAAAAGGTTGGTTTCTTTTCCTTTGATCTGAAGCAGGAAAAAGGGGGGTGATAGAAGCGGGGGCACCCAATTGAATTTAACTGAATTGGGGATGACGTAAAGGTGAAACCCGCCCGCCAGGGCGGCTGGGAACAGCAGCAGGCAAACCCACAAAGCAGGCAGAAGCGCAACTAACAGCATTCGCTTCATAATTGACTCCTTCTTTTACTGAAGGAAAAATCATTGACCCGCCAGCCCCATGGTCAAATACTCCGGCCCAAATTTCAAGAAAAAAAATAAACAGCAAATTATTTTAGGTTATTAGACCCTTATCGGTGGGACCCTGCCGGCCAGCCGGCCCCTCACCCATTGGACCTGGACTGTCTCTTTCCTTCTCTTTTAGAGGCGAAATTGACGAAAGCCGCAAGCGTCTAAAGATAGTAAATAGGTCAGTCTCAAAGGTATGCTAAAGGCGATGCAGTGAGCCTCTTTAGAAGAGGCATAGGTGCGCTCTCTGCTCTGCTCAGGAACTTATCGCGGCCCTGAAAACTTTCGCTAGCCATTTCGTATATGGAGTTTATGCCAAATCCATGGATTGCGCATGGTGAATCAAATGAAGGCAGGCTATCCTGAATTGACTTGACAAGAAGGAAAGGAACCTATGATGAAATGCATGCTAATACCAATTGCATGGGAACATCATAAAAAGATGCGTCAGGTTGCTGGATTGCGGCCTTCCTGCTTCATGGCTTCCTGCGCTGCTCGTGTAAGGAAGGAAGAACGGCTCAAGCCCTGGCGCTTTGCCACTGCGTCCACCCGGCGCAGAGTTTCCTCTGGGATGGTGATGTTAATCCTTTTGGCCTTCCCTTGGGCATCGGGTACTGAAACTACCAGGAAGGCCACCGCATCGGCGTTCTCGGGATCAGCAATAATGTCCTCCAGATTTGTAGGGGCCGGCAGCGGTTCCCCTTCCTCCCTCAGGCCTTCCAAATGAAGCAGCAACGCCTCATAAGCCATGTCCTTGGCCTCATCGATGCTCTTCCCGGCGGTGACGCAGCCGGGGAAGTCAGGGAACGACACACCGTAATCGCTATCGGCCTCCTTATGGACCACGGCGATGTAATTGGGCATGGGTCCTTCTCCTATCTAAATCTGACGCCCGATTGCCGCTCAATACTCTTAAGCGTCTTGGCGGGAATATCTTTTCCCGGGTGAGGCACCGTCACCCGGCCAGGCTTAGCCGGGTGCTTAAATTGCACATGAGACCTTTTTTGACCCACCCGATACCAGCCATCCGCCTCCAGGCGACGAATGATCTCCCGACTGTCCATGTGTAACAATACACACTGGAAAGAGATATGTCAAGACGATATCCTTTGTGCTTCCCAGGGTACAGCTTTCTCTTGGTGAATTCGGGCGAGACCAACTTAGGCCTTGTCCATAGCATGTCTCCCAGCCATACAGATTTTCCATCCACCTCATCGCTTCCACATCGCTTACCTTGCCGAGATACCTTTGGGTGGTAGAGAGCAGCTTCGCTATTTATCTATTATTTCAATAAACTTCATAAAACTTCATAAATATTCTTGATATTCTTTTGATAGCGCCCGGGTGGGGAAGGGGGAGAGGCGAGGGAAAGGTCCCTCCCTCTTCCCCCAAAAAGGTTTCATCCCCCTGCCGCCAGGCGCTGGGCGGTGCGGGTGTGGAAGTGGGGGTGGGCCTGGGGCTCCAGCAGGGCCAGGGTGTCCTCAAAGAGGTGCCGGTTCAGGTCGCGCGCCGACGCGGCTCCGGCCAGCAGGTCGGCAATGCCGGCGGCGGTGTCGGGCTCGGTCTCCAGCTCTTCCAGGAATTTCCGGCCCTGTTCCGGGTCCACCCGGTGGAGCAGGACCGCGGCCAGGACCACCCGGGGGTCGCCGCCTTCGGATTTTAGGAGGTCCAGGGCGTAGCCCATCCCGCGCGCGGTGCGCTCCCATTCTGTAGAATCCTGCAAATAAGCATGCACCAGCTCGGCCAGCCGCTCTTTAAAGGTTTGGGCGGCCTTTTTTTCCTTGACCAGATCCGGCACGCATTTATCCGCGTACTGGCACCACTCGGCGCAGCCCAACTCGATCTTGGGATTATAAAAGAGATGGCCGCACCAGGCGCAACGGCGGCGGGTGTCGTCTTTGAAGAACTCGATCTCCGCCCCGCACTTAGGGCATTCCGCCACGAAAATATCTCCGGGTTTCCAATAGCGGGTATCCTGGCCGGGACATTTCATCTGTTCCATGACGGGCCTCACTTCCCCTTGACTTTCTGCTGCTGGATCACCTGGCCGGCGGTCCCCAGGGTGCAGATGGTGACCGGCAGCTCCTTGCCGGAGGCGCCCAGGGCCTGGCGCACGACCTGCACCAGACCGAAGCAGCACGGGACTTCCATGTTGACGATGGTGATCTCCTGGATATTGTTTTGCCGCAGGATTTCCGTGAGCCTGGCGGTATGGGCCTCGACGTCGTCAAACTTGGGGCAGCCGCAGACTAACGCCTTGCCCTGCAGAAACCGGGCGTGAAAGTCTCCCGCGGCAAAGGGGGCGCAATCCGCGGCCACCAGCAGGGACGCGTCCTTGAGAAAAGGAGCCTGGGGCTGCACCAGCCTTAGCTTCACCGGCCAATGGCCCAACGCCGAAGCGCCTGCCTCCGGAACTCCCTGGGGCTGGAATTGCCGCATGCGGCTGCCGGGGCAGACAAGGGCTTCCGGTTCCGGAGCCGGCGCGGCCTGATGTCCCGCGGCCCCCGGGGCCGGGCCCACAAAGGGCTCTGATTCTCGTTCTTCGATGGTCAGGGCCCCCTGGGGGCATTCCCCCAGACAGGCCCCCAGGCCGTCGCAAAAGCGGTCAGCCAGCAATTGGGCCTTGCCGTCCACGATCTGGATGGCCCCTTCGGCGCAGGAGGGCACGCAAAGGCCGCAGCCGTCGCACTTTTCCTGGTCAATGCGGATAATCTGGCGTTTTTCCATAACCTTATTCCCCTCAGGGAGAAGTTGAGGAGACCTGCGGCCCGGTGGCCGCCGCCTCTTTTAATTATAGAATAATCCTGGCGCCCTCACAGCCCCATGACTTAAGTCAAAGGAGCAAAATATTTGGCGTTTTATTTCTCTTGGAGGAAGAGCTTGAAATTTTTCAGTGAAGGTAAGAGGCAGTTATCCAGGTTGGCCGGTCCCAGGTCCTTGTCCTGCTATCTCCGGGGCTGGCACGGGGAAGGGAAATTCGTGCCCGGCCCGGCGCAGGGCCAGATACATCAGGGCTCCCAGGACCAGAGGGGCTATCTGTAGGTGGGTGGCCTGGGCCAGACCGACCGCCACCAGGGGAGTGAGAAAACCAAGAACCAGAAAAATTTTTTCGCCGGGAAGCCAGCCCCGGGTGTAGCCGTCCCAACCCAGCCAGGCCAGGGGCAGGGCCAGGATGGCCAGGTCATAAATAAAGCTATGGGGGATAAACAAGAGGGTCCCCAGGATCAGAACGGCATTGCGGCTGGCCGGGGCGGCTCCTCGCCGCCAGGCCCAGGCCACGGCTGCGGCCGCGGCCAGCATGACTACGGCCTGGAGGACCCGGGCGGCCGTAAGTCCGGCTCCGGCCAGCAGCGCCGCGGAAAAGACCGTGGGCATCTTGTAAATCAGGGCAAATTTGCCCGTCTCCAACAGCTTCACGGCCACCGGCACATTCTTAAGAAAACCGCTCCAGGCCTCCGGTCCTAAAATCAACAGACTTGCCAGGGCCCAGCCCGCAGCCGTAAGTCCCAGGGCCAGCAAGGCCCGCCAGCGCCGCGCCGCCACCAGGGCCACCGGGATCAGGGCCGTGAGATGGGGCTTATAAGTCAGAAGGCCGAAAAGCGCCCCCGCGGCCAAGGGCCAGCGATCCAAGAGCAACAGGCCTCCCCCTAACAACAGCGCGGAAAGCCAGCCGTTTTGCCCGAAACCCAGGTTCTGGAAAGTGCCGGGAAAGGCCAGCGCCAGCCAGATGATGCGCGGATGGGGCGCGAGGCGCCGGATCAACCAGAGGTAGCCGCCCCCAGTGGCGGTCAGCCACAGGGCCAGGGAAGGCAGGTAAGGCAGCAGACCCAAAGGCAGCAGCAGCAATAAAAAGGTGGGAGGGTAGGGGAAGGGAACCGAGGCTTCTTTGCCGAAAACCGCCAATTCCACCGCGCGCAGGCGGGGAAAGTCATAGACTGCGGCCGCATCGCCCTGGAGCACCAATGATTCCGCGGCCCAATAATAGGAATAATCCCCGCCGATGGGGTTGCCGCTGCGGTCTGACAGCCCGGAGCCGGTGGTCACCCAGAAAGCCCACATCAGGAAATAGAGGGTCACTATCAGGGGCAAGAGGATGGTAATAAACCTGGATAACAGCCAGGGCCAATCCAGTTTTGCATTTACCATGGGGAGTCCTGGGGGCTCGAGGTTAACCCCTGGGCCAGGGGCCGGATTCATCGGTGCGGCCGTTTAAGATCCGGTTCAGTTTTCTTCCTTAATAAACAAAGTAGATGCGGCAGGCCCGGTCCAGGTTCTCCCGGGAAAGGACGGGAGGCAACTGGTTAAAGCGGCTATAATCGATGATCTGCTCCAGCAAGTCCCGGGGATGGCAGGCGTCCATGGAGTGCTGCTGGTTGTCATAGTAGTTTTGCAGCAGATATTCCACCGCTTCCGGATCATAAGGTACCTGATATTGCTGGCAGTTGATTTTGAAGATTTCGATGAATTGGTCCCGATTCACATGGTCCAGCTTCACCTTGGAGCGGATGCGCCTCAAGAAGGCGTCGTCCACCAGGGTGCGGGGCTCCAGGTTGGTGGCGAAAACCAGGAACTGATCGAAGGGGATGCTGAACTTGTGGCCGGTATGCAGACACAGGAAATCCTGGCGGTTTTCCAGGGGGATGATCCAGCGGTTGAGGAGTTCCTGGGGGGAAATCTGCTGCCGGCCGAAGTCGTCGACAATGAACATGCCGTTATTGGCCTTCAGTTGTAATGGGGCCTCATAATATTTCAAAGTAGGATTGAAGGCCAGGTCCAACATGGCCAGGGTCAGTTCCCCTCCCACCAAAACCGCGGGGCGACGGCTCTTCACCCAACGGCGGTCTCCCACGGCGTCGGTGCCCGGGCCGTTGACCTCCTGGTGGGTTACTTCATCGAAGACGCGGATGACGTTGCCTTCCACATACATGGCATAGGGCACCAAAATGGCGTCGTCCCAGATACTCCCCAGCCGCAGGGCGATGGTAGTCTTGCCGTTGCCGGGGGGGCCATAAAGAAATAAGGGCTTGCCGCTGACCGAGGCCGGTCCCAGTAAGCCCAGCAGGTCCGGGGAGATTACCAGGTTTTGAAAAGCTTGTTGCAGGCGGCTGGGAGTAAGGCTGGTGAGTTGGATGCTCTGCAGTTTGACCTGCTGCCAGTATTCTTCCAGGCTGATCGGCGCGGGCCCTACATAAGAGTCATATTCTAAAAGCTGGGCCGCGCGGCGTTTACCGCCCTCGGTAAGGGCGTAGCGATGAGCCAGGCTCAAGGAACTGGCCACCGGCCGCAACGCGTCCGGCCCCCGCACTTCCACGTATTTTTCCTTCCGGAGATAATCCAGCAGTTGGGTGAGGATGGTGGCGGGGAGCTTCAGACGCTCCGCCAGATCTCCCAAGACGAAGACATCCAGGTAAAAGCAGTGCTTTAAAGTAAGGTTGGCCAAAAAGATTTCCGGCACGCCCACATCCTTTAAAGACTGGGGTTGGGGCCGGTTGAGCCAGGGTGAATCGCTCCCGGGCTTCTCGGCCGCCGCCGCAGTCTGGGACGACATTTCCATGTAATCTCTACCTCTCTACTCGCGACGGGATACTTAACGGTACTTCCCAAAAATCGGCCAGCCGGAAGGAAAACTTTAAGAGCGGGGGGAGCAGATGATTAAAGGAAAAATTCGGAGATTATTTAAGCTTAAAAAAAACGTACCGATAAGAATATTAACAAAGACGAGGCCACCGAGAAAGGCAAACCATGCGAAAGCATGGGACGCAAAGTCACCGGCCTAAGACCTTCGGGTTATGGTAGCGGGACCGCCGAAGTGGGCACCTAAAGAAGGACTAATACCCAGGTGCCTTTTAACCTGGGTTTTCTTTGGTGAGCTCGGTGAGCCGGAACTACGGGTAGTGGCAAAAGGAGGTGGGGATCAAACAATAATTATGCCACGCGGTTTCAGGATTTAACCCTGATGTGCTCAAGCTATCACCGACATGCAAAGGAGAAAGAAAATGAAAAGCCTGCTCACCAAAATTAAGAATTTTATCCGTGAAGAAGAGGGTGCCAGCGCGGTGGAATACGGCCTGCTGGTGGCTTTGATTGCTGTGGTCATTATCGCGGCGGTACAGCTACTGGGTCAGAACCTGGCTGCCACATTCTCCTCTGTGGCTCAGCAGATCCACGGATAAATCCCTTTGATCATCTAGGGTGCAGGGAAAAAGGCCCCCTGCTGCTCAGAGACCGGGAGTGGCACGGGGCCTTTTTCCTGAATAAGGCCCTTTTTTTCGGAGGGATCATGGGGAGAAAGGATCCAAATCAGCGGGGCACGGCGGCCGTGGAGTTTGCCCTCCTGGCCCCGATATTTATTGCGGTGCTCTTCGCAATTGTGGAATTCGGCCTGATCCTCTATACCAAAAGCATGCTGGCCCAGGCCACCCGGGAGGGAGCCAGGTACGGGGTGGTCTATTGCACGCCCCGGAGGACCACTGCGGAAATTCAGGCAGTGGTGCAGAAATATTTAAACCAGTGCAATTTGACCAGCGGCGCCACGGTGACGGTCACCGGGGCCGGGGGAGCCAGCGGCAGTGTCCTGGACGTTGGCGTGACCTATTCCTACCGGTTTTTTGTTTTGCCCGCGGATATGAATCGATTCCTGGGCGGGAAACTGCCCACCAGTATTAGCCTGAACACTGATACCAGGATGATTATGGAGTGATTGGATATGCGTCGCTTACCTCCCTGGCTCTGGCTGCTTATGGCCCTGGTCTTCGGGGCCACGGCCACCTTTATGGCCCTGGGTTGGATGAAGAAACAATCCCAGCGGCAGGTGCAGGCCCCTGTTATGCCCACGGCCCCGGTGGTGGTGGCCGCCAAAGATATTGAGGTGGCCACTAATCTGCGGGCGGACCAGTTAAGCGTGGTCCAATGGCCCAAAGATAGGACCCCTAAAGGCGGGTTTGCCAGGATAGAGGACGTGGCAGGCCGGGTGTCGGTGCTGGCCATGGGGGCCGGGGAACCCATTTTAGAGCCAAAGCTAGCTCCTAAAGGTACGCCCGCCGGGATGACTGCCCTGGTTGCCCCCGGTAAGCGGGCTATGACCGTCAAGGTAGACGAAGCTTCTGGGGTAGCCGGTTTTGTCGTGCCTGATAACCGGGTGGATGTGTTGGCTTCCATCAACCGGGGAGATTTCAGTAAAGATCCCTTCTCCAGAATCGTGCTGGAAGATTTGCGGGTTTTGGGCACCGGTCAGAGAATTGTGGAAAAGCAACCTGATGGCAAACCCCACGTAGTTCCCACCGTCACCCTGGAGGTCTCTCCGGTGGAAGGGGAACGCCTGGCCCTGGCGGCCCAGGAAGGCCATCTATCCTTGGTGCTCCGCAGCCAAAAGGATGAGGCCCCGGTAAACACTAAGGGGATGAAGACTTCCCGCTTGTTCAAATCCTCTCCTTCGGGGGCCATGACTGATGACGACGTGGGGGAGAGGGGCCTCACAGTGCAGGTCATCCGGCGTAAGATAGTGGATAACGAGAGCCCGCTGGACAAGAAACCAAAGATTGTTCTGAGCGAAGCGAAGCCGGAATCTTCCAAGAAATAGACGCATGTGCTCCGCTTCAGGGGGCAGAAAACCACCTGCTGCTCCTGCTAAAGGGAGCACTTTAAGCAGTCCGTGAGCCATTAAGGGATTATCGCCACGGCCGATCTACCCCAGGGATGGAACAAGAAGATGGCCATCCGATTTTGTCTTTATTACCATTCCAAAGAGAATGGGGAATATCTTCAGAAAATCATCAATTCTTCCCGCCAAGGGATGTTGGTGGAAACCCAAGGCCTGGACAGACTGCCGCTGCAAGTCAACTCCGGGACCGATGTAGTTTTTTTAGAATACAAAGAAGACGATGCCAAGCTAGACCGCTGGATCGAAAAGACCGCGGCCGATCCTAAAAGCCCTTCAATATTTCTCTTCTTGCACGAAATCACCACCAGCAGTCTATGGAAGGCCTTACGGCTGGGGGTTAAGGAATGCTTCGCCTTTCCCATCCGGCCGGAAGAGTTCCAGGAGGCCCTGGACCGGCTCCCTCGCCCCGACGTCAACCTGGAACTGGCGGATACGACCCGGGTGGTTTCCTTCCTGGGCAGCAAGGGGGGAGTGGGCAACACCTTCCTCACCACTAATGTCGCCTATATTCTGGGGCAGGAGCAGAAGGGGCAGGTGCTGATAGTAGATTTAGATTTGCGCTATGGGCAGGTGGTTTACTTTTTTGATGCCCGGCCCAAATATACCATTATCGATGTTATTGAGAATTTTGAACGCATTGATAGTTCTTATCTGCAGAGTCTGTTCCATTCTCACGATAAGTATCTCAGCATCCTGCCGGCTCCGGCCCGGCTGGAGGAGGCCGAAGCGGTCACTCCGGACTATCTGGCAAAAATCCTCCATTATCTGAAGAATCTTCGAGTTTTCAGCTGGATCTTGCTGGATTGCTGCCACCAGATGGATGAGGTCACCCTGAGGGCGCTGGAGTTGTCGGACGATATTATGCTGGTGACCAACCCGTCCATCCCGGCGCTCTCCAATGCCAAAAAGTTGCTGGAGTTGCTCCAGATGTTGGACCTGGGCGGGGTCAGGTCCGAGGTGCTTCTCAACTCCTGGCAGAAGCGGGGTGATCTGGGCGAAAGCGAAGTGGTGGGCTTCCTGGGACGGGAAATCAGCAGCAAGATCACCTTCGATCCCGTCCAGGTAATGCGCAGCATCAATGAGGGCCGGCCATTATGGGAAATGGCGCCCCGTCATCCCGTGTGTCAGGATTTGCGGGCCATTGCCACTAAGCTTGCCGGGAATGAGGCCACCGGGGGCAATGGCCACGGCCTGGGCTGGATTAAACGCCTGGTGAGGAAGGGGTAAGTATGGGGATCATGGCCCGAATCCGGGAGAGGACTCCGGGGGACCGAGGGCCAGTTGCCTCCGGTCGCGGCGAGGACCAGAAAAAGGAAAACGCCTTCAACGAATTGAAGGCAAAGATCCACTTCCGGCTCATCAATATGTTGGACCTCTCCCGCCTCTCCGAAGCGGAAGACAGGATTTTACAGGAGGACTTGCGCCGGGGGATTGATCTCATTTTGTCGGAAGAGAATCAAGCTCTTTCACTCCCGGACAAGGAGAGATTGTGCAAGGAGATCCGGGATGAGCTGCTGGGCTATGGGCCCTTGGAGCCTTTGCTGCATGACTATACGGTGAACGATATCTTGGTGAACGCCTACGATCAGGTCTTTGTCGAGCGCAAAGGGAAACTGGAACGTGTTTCCGTCCGTTTTAATGACAATGCCCATCTTCTAAAAATCATAGAGAAAATTGCCTCTGGGGTGGGCCGGCGCATCGATGAATCCAGCCCCATGGTGGATGCCCGTCTGCCGGACGGCTCCCGGGTGAACGCCATTATCCCGCCCCTGGCTTTGGACGGTCCGGCGTTATCCATCCGTAAGTTCGCCCGGGACCCCATCCGGGTGCAGAACCTGATCCAGTTCGGGTCCATTACCCAGGAGATCGCCATGGTCCTGGAGGCCATGGTCCAGGCCCGGCTCAATATCCTGATCTCCGGCGGCACCGGCACGGGTAAGACCACCTTTTTGAATGTACTCTCCAGCTTCATCCCCAATGATGAACGCATCGTCACCATCGAAGATTCCGCGGAACTGCAGTTGCAGCAGGAGCATATCGTCCGCCTGGAAACCCGCCCCGCCAACCTGGAGGGCATGGGGGAAATCACGCAGCGGGATCTGGTGAAGAACGCCTTGCGGATGCGGCCGGATCGCATCATCTTGGGGGAGGTGCGCTCCGGAGAGGCCCTGGATATGCTGCAGGCCATGAACACCGGCCATGACGGCTCTCTGGCCACGATTCACGCCAATTCCCCCCGGGATGCCATCACCCGTCTGGAAACCATGGTCTCCATGGCGGGTTTGAACATTCCGGACAGGGCTATTCGCCATCAAGTATCGTCGGCGCTGGATGTGGTCATCCAGATCGCCCGCTTGAGCGACGGCAGCCGGAAAATGATGGGACTCAATGAAATCGTGGGTATGGAGGGTGACGTGATCACCGTCCAGGAGATTTTTGCCTTTGAGCTGATGGGGGTTGACGAGGAGCGCCGGGTCAAGGGCCGTTTCGTCACTACCGGCATCCGCCCCAAATTTATGAAACGCCTGGAAGCCATGGGCGTGCAGTTGCCGCCGCAAGTCTTCCGGGAAACCACCCGGCTCTGAGGAGGGCCGAGGCGGACTAAACTCCAAGAAACCTCCCACACTTGTTAATCAGGGGAGGCCTTCGAGGCCGTTGTCAGGATGGCCGCGACCGGAGTCGGCAATGTTCTCTAAAGTATTATCCAGCGTAACCAGCGGTGACATGCCGAGCCTTCTGGTTCTGCTGATCTTTTTATGCTTCCTCTGTTTGCTGGAAGGAGCGTTTTGGTTCTTCGCCGATTCTCAGCGGCATCACCAGAAGCGTCTGCAAAAACGCATCAAATTCCTCCAGGGTCTGGACAGCGGTAAGCAGTTATCCCAAGAATCACTGCTGAAGACGGATGGTTTAAGCGGCATTCCTTGGCTGCAGCAAACCTTGAAAAAGATTCAACGCCTGGAACAGGTGCAGACGTTGTTAAACCAGGCAGGGATGAGCTGGTCGGTGGGGCACTTCGTGCTCCTCAGTCTGCTGGCAGCAGCGGTGGGGTTGTGTATCGGCTCCTTTAAGTTGGGGCCTCTGGGAGCATTGATCGGCGGAGGCTTGGGGCTGGTCGTCCCTTACTGGGTCTTGAAGTTCAAAAAACAACGGCGCCTGAAAAAGTTTGAGAAGCAGCTACCTGAGGCCCTGGACCTGTTGGCCCGGGGGCTGAAAGCGGGGCATGCTTTTGCCTCCGGGCTGCAACTGGTGGCCACGGAGATGGATAACCCCATCGGCTTCGAGTTCTTTAAAACCTTCAAGGAATATAACCATGGCCTGGATTTGAACACCGCACTTCTCAACCTTTGTCACCGCATGGATTTGCGTGATCTCAGATATTTCACTACCGCAGTGATGATTCAGCGGGAGACCGGCGGCAACCTCACCGAGATTTTAGAAAAGATCGCCAGTCTGATCCGGGAGCGGTTTAAACTGCGCAACCAAATCAAGGCTCTCACCGCAGAGGGCCGCCTCTCAGGTTGGATCCTGATGGGGATGCCCCCGGCTTTGGCGGGCATTATTTTTCGGCTGAACCCTGACTATATCAGACTATTGATCAACCATCCCCTGGGCCAAATGATGGCCATGGCCGCCGTGGTCTTTCAGGTTCTGGGAATGGTTTGCATCCACAAGATCGTCAGCATTAAGGTGTAAAGAAGAAGAAGAAGAAGAAGAAGAATATGTCCCTGGCACCTGTGTTATTCGGGCTCCTGATAGCCGCCGCCATCGGTTCCTTGGCGTCGTTTTTACATTTGGGCGGCTCCAGGGTGCGGAAACGCCTGGAGGTCGACACCAAAGTAGAGTGGCGCCCTCCCGACGACTCCCCTGCCGTTTTGCCGCCCGAACTGGTGAAAAAGTTTGAGGACAAACTGGGGATTAAGAAAGACAGCTCCAAAGTCAAGGAGATTAAAAAGAAAATGGTCCAGGCCGGCATCTATAATGAGCGGGCCATGGCCATCTTCTTGGGGTTGAAACTCGGCTTGCCCCTGGCGCTGCCCATCCTGATCATGCCTCTGCTCATGGACCGGGGCATCAGCAAGCTCATGCTGGTCGGGCTCGCTTATCTATTATTCGTGGGGGGGTATTTCCTTCCCACCCTGGTTTTGGGGCACCTGGTGGACTCCAGGCAGAAGAAGATCAGACAGGCCCTGCCCGACGCCCTGGATCTCCTGGTGGTATGCGTCGAAGCCGGACAGGGGCTGAATGCCGCGCTAAAGCGGGTGTCGGATGATTTCAAGGTGAGCAGCCCGGCCCTGGCTTACGAATTTAACCTAGTAAATCTGGAGATCAACGCCGGCCTGGAAAGGGAGCAAGCCCTGCGCAACCTGGCGGATCGCACCGGGGTGGAAGACTTGGCTTCCCTCTGTTCCATCCTGATCCAGAGCGACCGCTTCGGCACCAGCGTGGCCACCGCCTTGAAAGTGCAGTCCGAGACCTTGCGCACCACCAGACGCCAGAGGTTGGAGGAACTGGCGGCCAAGACCCCGGTCAAGTTGATCTTCCCGCTGATTCTCTTTATCTTTCCCGCTATTATGGTCGTGATCCTGGGGCCTGCGGTCATCAGGATCATGGACACCCTCTTCAAGAGATGACCGCTGTATCTCTGCATTTAACTTGGAACCTGGAACTTGGAACTGTTACTTGCCTGCAGTTAATTGCGGTTTGATGGACTTCTCCATGGGTCTGATGATCAGTTCCACCCGCCGGTTGGCCTGACGCCCCTGGTCATCGTCGTTGCTTGCCACCGGGTGGTATTCGCCGTAGCCCGCCGCGGCCAAGCGCGCAGGATCCAGATGGTGCTCTTCGATAAAGTAGCGCACCAGGGCCGCAGCCCGGGCGGTGGAGAGTTCCCAGTTGGAGGGGAATTGCGGGGTGTGAATGGGACGGTTGTCCGTGTGCCCTTCAATGACAATATTATTGGGAATGAGCTGTAAGATCTTTGCCAGTTTATCCAATAACGGCCTGGCTTCCGGCCTGATGGTCGCCTGCCCGGAATCAAAAAAAAGAAATTCCGGCAGCCTTAACACCAGCCCTTTGCCCGTGTGCAGGAGTTTCAGTTCGCCGTTATCGATTTTGTCTTGTAGTTCCCCCTGCACGGCCTTGGTAACTTCTTCCATCTGACTTGCGGGCGGCGTGCGCACCAGAGTCGCGCCCACCAAGTCGCCGCTAAGGCCGGCCGGATTTTTGTTCAGGCCGGCCTCCGAGGGAAAGCCTCCCAAAAACACCGGCGCGTTTAAGGCGCGATTAATGGATTGCTGGGCTACGGTGAGTTTTTCGCTGTCCAAGCGGGTGACTGCGTACATGGTGACGAAAAAGGCCAGCAGGAGCGTGACAAAATCGGCGTAAGACACCAGCCAGCGCTCATGGCCGGTGAGTCCGCTGCTCTTAGTTTTTTGAGTGTGCCGTGGTCTCATGGGGCTGAGCCTTTTTGGAGGAGCGGGGCTGCAGGCTTCTCACCTTGGCGCTGGCCTGGGATTGGGAAGAATCGTCCGTCAAAAACCCGCGCAGCTTCTCTTCGATGAGACGGGGGTGATCCCCATGCGCCAGGCCCATAATCCCGGCCATCACCATCTCCTTGACCAGCATGCGCTTCTGGTTCCGCAGCCGCAGCTTGTGGCCGATGGGCAGAAAGAAGAGGTTGGCCGAGGCCACGCCATAAACCGTGGCCACAAAGGCCACGGCCACCCCTACTCCCAGTTTGGCCGGATCGGTCAGATTTTGCATCACATGAATGAGTCCCAAGACCGCCCCCAAAATACCGATGGTGGGGGCATAACCTCCCGCGGTTTCGAAGACCCGGGCCGGCACCAGCCCGTTTTCATCCAGATGCTCCAGTTCCACCTCCAGGACCTCCTGGATCTTCTGGTAGTTATGGCCGTCGATGACCAGTTGCAAGCCCCGGCGGAAAAAGGGGTCAGGAATTTTGGGCAGGTCTTTCTCCAGGGACAGCATGCCTTCCCGTCGGCCCCGATAAGCGAATTCGATGATCCGGGCCAGGTAAGCGGGGCCCTCGTCTTTGGGCTCCCGGAAGATCTGGTGGAACTCCTGCCAGGCCTGCCGTAATTGGGCCCGGGGAAAACTGATGAACACCGCGCCCATGGTCCCCCCAAAGACAATGACCATGGCGGTGATTTGCAGGATCATGCCCAGGGAGCCGCCTTCCAGGAAATGGCCGCCGATTAAGGCGGTAGCGGCTAATAGCAGCCCGAATATGGTGGTTTTATCCATGCCTGCATAATCCTGGAAGTCGCCGGGTGGTCTGGGGCCGGCCTGCTTGTGGAATCGGCCCGGAAACTAAGGCCAATTTTGCCGATCGGGATGAACCTGGCCCGGCCGGCGCGGTGAAGTCCTTTTCCGTATCGGCTGGTGGTGAGAATCCGGGGGGATTGCCGCCCCGGGCCGCACGCAAGTCGAGATTCCTGGGATGCATTTACCCTATGTAGCTTATCGGAAAATTAGCGAGAACCTTAATAATTTTTCCCCCCCGGAGAAGGAGACGGGACGCGGGATCAGACGTGAAGCAAGGTAGAAAGAGGGTCTTAGCCCCTAAATTTTTTAGGTGGAAGTAGGGGAGGTGGCCTGGTCCGCCGCGGCTTCCTGATTAGTGGCTGCGGCCGGGGCAGAACCGGAGGTTCTGTATCTGGAGAGGACCTGGCTGCCGTTATAGTGACGGCTGACTAATTGCAGATAGTTGCGGGTCTCCTGGGGCAGGCGGCCCTTTTCCACATTGGCCATGCCGCAGTTGTAAGCGGCCACGGCCATGGGCACGCTGCCGTCATAGCGGTCCAGCAGATCCCGGAGGTATCGGGTGCCGCCATCGATATTTTCCCGGGGGTCATAAGGCCGCTGCACCCCCAGGTCCCGGGCGGTGCCCGGCATTAACTGCATCAGGCCCATGGCGCCCATGTGTGAGGTGGCATCGGGATTAAAGTTGCTCTCCACCTTGATCACCGCCTTCACCAGTTCCTCGGGCACCTGATAGCGGGCCGCGGCCGCCTTGATCAGGCCTGCGTAGACCTGGGGGTCCACCGACCGTCCACCTTTGGACCTGCCGGCGCTGAAGAGGCGTTCCGCTTCCGAATTGCCGCTGGCGGCAGAGCTTCTGGCGATGCTGCGGCCAGAACTGGAGTGGCATTGACGCAACGCCGAGCGGGTGAGCAGGGTGGACAGATGGGCATTGCCCAAATCGTGGAGGGGTAACGGAAATTCTTGCCGCCCGCCGTTCACCGTCCGCGGCCTATCCTGCCGGGTCAATAAAATTTGGGATAGGATTTGGGAGAAGCCAGCACCTGCTCCTTGGGCGAGGCCGGCTATTGCGGCCGGCCCCATGGGGCTGGAAGATGAGCGGTTTAAACCCGCCGCGGCATATAACATCGACGTGCGAACCATGAATTATCCTCACGCCGGTATTATGCAATACCTGTGCCGCCAGGGTTTAAAAACCCATGTTGGTGAGAAGTTCGTTGATGGCTTCCTGGTCCAGGACCTGCGTTTCCCCGGGCCCCGAGGGGGTCTCGGAAGAGGCGGTGGCGCCGGTGGGATTCACGGTCACCATCAGCCGGTCGATTTCATCCTGAGCCAGCACGCCGCTTTCTTCCAGGGTGATGCCCTTTTGCTCGGTCTTCTTTTTCAGCTTGGTGCCCGCAGCCACCACCATGGTGAGGATCTGTAACTGGATCTGGCGCAGGAGGTTCAGAACCTGGAGCAGCCGCTGCCCGGAAAGATCCTGGAAGGCCAGGGCCTCCATGATCCGGGAGAGGGCAGCAGTGATGCGGTCCAAAACACTGGTGGTTTTCTGAATCCTTTCTTCGGCCACCGGGGTTTCCGTGGTGGCTGGGACCTCCGGGGGCGTCTCGGCCTGGGCCGCCAATTTTTGCACTTTCTGGAAAAAATCTTCCCACAGGGGCAGGAAATCCGGTTTCTGGGGTTCTGCCGGGGCCGGGGCTGCAGGGGCCGCCTCCACGGGGTGACCCTCCAGGGGCAGCTCGGGCATGGGGAAAAGTTTACCGGCTGAGGCCAGCATCTTGGTGAACATGTCCTTAACGCGGTTATCCAGACAGGTGCTTTGCAAGACTTTCAGGATCTCTTCCACCGGAAACTGGGAGAAGCCGTCTTCCACCGGCATGGTGGCGGCCAGCTTGGTGACCGCGGTCTCCACTTCCTGGGTGGGGAAGATCTCCCCCTGTTTGGCGATCACCGCTTTCAGGTGCTGCTTCAGGGCTTCATTGCCGCAAAATTCCAAAATTATCTGTAAGATCTCCGCCAAAGGAAAATGGAGGCTGGTGCCGCCTCCCTCTGCCGCGGCCGGAGGGGCTGCCACTGACTGCGCCTGAAACTTGGCGTTCAATTCTTCGCCCTGGGCCAATATCTGGGCCACCAGGGCCTTGGTTTCCTCACCCCAGGCGGCAGGCGCCGGCCCCTGGTCGAGGCCTCCCCAGTCGTCGGCGTTGGCACCCAGGCTGAGGAGCTGCTGGCGCACGTCCTCGCAATCCTCCCGGATCTGTTCCACCAGGTCCAGGATATTGAGGGTGGCCTTTTCCGTCATCTCCAAGACATCGTTGACCGTGCACCGGGCCTGGTCCAGGTGCTCACCCGGGGATTCCATCTGGCTGCAGACCACGTCCGCCACGGTCAGGTCCTGGAGGGAGACATTGAGCTTCTTGGCCAACTGTCCCAATTCGTCGTAGATGTCATGGGAGACCTGGCGGTAGTAGTCCAGTTCTTCCACCAGCCGCTGGGCTTCGGCGCCGTTGCCGTGCGTCAGTTGGGGCACCGGGGCGGCTGCGGGGGGTGCCGCAGGTAAAGGCATGCCTCCATTGGGGGCTTTCAGGGTGATGTTCAGGGCCAGGCCATCCAGCATGACCCGGCATGCGCCCTCACCCAACTCCAAACTCAATTCGACCGGCTTCTCTTTACCCATGTGACACCCTTCCCGCAATTTGCCCGGCGGACCGCGGTCCACTCGCATCTTTGGCTTTTGGAAATTAAGGTCTAGCCCCCGGGATGGGAACGCAGGCCATAACTAGACCTTTACCTCCAGAACTCGGGGTATATCTAGTTATCGACGGTCTGGAACCTTAACTTAAATGGATCTTTGGAAAAATTGTGTAAAGAGAGAGAATTAGGTGAAAAGGGGAGGGAGATACCGGTTTTTGTCCCGGTTTCCATGATCATCTGCCTGAAGCTTATCCTTATCCAAAAGTTTTATAACCGTGGCGCAGCCTTTCCAGGCTGCGCCGGAAAACTGCGCAGGCTGGAAAGCCTGCGCCACCAAGACTCCCCTAAATCCAATACTGTTCACTTAACTATTTTAATCATCATTTGGAGGTCGATTTTGGGCATGGGATTAGAGCCGCGGCGCCGCAAGGGGAAATTGCTCATCTTGCGTTTGACCCCCCGGGGGTT
>JAKAKP010000147.1 GCA_021813445.1 Deltaproteobacteria bacterium | reverse complement strand
GGCCGGCGTACAGGAACGCGGTCACCGTATGGATGGAGACGGCCCAGGGGATGGAGACGTAGCTGAGGAACTTAACCCATTTGGGGGGGGGCACGGAGTGACGCTCGCACTCCAGCACGTTCCAGCCGATGAGGATGTTGAGCAACAGGTAGCCGTTCAGGACAATGATGTCCCAGAACATGACGGAGTTGGGCGTGGGGTACTTGAAGACGTTGAAGACCCGGTCCGGCCGCCCCATGTCTACCAGCACGAAGGTGACACACATGGTCACCGCGGCCACCGCCAGAAACTCGCCCAGGATGGTGACCCGGCCAAAGGCCTTGTAATTATGGAGATAATAGGGCAGGACCACCATTACTGCCGAGGCCGCCACCCCGACCAGATAGGTGAACTGGGCAATATAAAAACCCCAGGACACGTCCCGGCTCATGCCGGTAATCCCCAAGCCGACCTGTAATTGCTTGAGGTAGAAGAGAAACCCCAAGGCAAAGATACCTGCCAGGATGGCCAGCAGTGTATAGTACCTCTTGGTACCGACTAGTGCTTTCTCAAGCATGACCTACCTCACACAATATAGTAGACTTGCGGGTTCGTACCGAGATGGACCTTGCGGCGAATGCTGTAATATTTCTGCAAGATTTCCCTTACCGGGGAATTTTCCTGGTTCAGGTCGCCGAAAACCATGGCCCCGCCGGAAGCTTCCACGCAGGCGGGCATCAGGCCCTGGGCCAGCCGCTCGGCGCAGAAGGTGCACTTTTCCACCACCCCGGCCTCCCGGGTGGGATATCCCGGAAAGGTGTCTTTGACGTAAGGCCGGGGATCCCGCCAGTTGAAGCTCCGGGCGCCGAAGGGGCAACCCGCCATGCAGAACCGGCAGCCGATGCAGCGGTGCATGTCCATATTGACAATGCCGTCGTCCCGCCGGAAGGTGGCCTTGGTGGGGCAGACCCGCACGCAGGGAGGATTGTCGCAATGGTTGCAGAGCAGGAGGAAAGCCATGTGTTTGACCTTCTCCGGCAGGTTGGTTTGGTCCTCGACGAAGGCGTTGTGATAATGTTCGGTCCAGATCCACTTGATCTCGTCACGCTTGGTGACGTCGGGATCCAATTTGAACTTAGGGTCAATGGGTTCGTTAAAATTCGGGATATTGTGCACCCGGTTGCAGGCCGCGATGCATTTTTCAGCGGTGGCTTCGTCCAGCTTCTTCATGTTCACCACCATCGCCCATCTCTTGGCCGTGAGGGCTCCCGGCTCGGTTTGCAGGGCCGCTTCCACCTGCCCCGGACGCAGCAGTTCAAAGGCCCCTTTGCCGCCGAGCCCCAGCAGCGCGGCTAGTCCAGATATGCGGATGAATTCTCGTCTGTCCATACCCATCACTTCACCTCCGCCAGCTTCTTGCCTTCTTGGAGATGACAGCCGAAACAATTAGGCACTACTGCGACATAGTTGTGACACTGGTCGCAGAATTGAGCCTTATTCGAATGGCAGTCCAGGCAGGTGTTGGTGAGGCTGGCAAGGAATTTTCTACCATCAGGTGTAACAAATTCCCGAATGTTGGGCGCCCCCTTCTCGTCGCTGCGGACCACGTTGTCCCGCCAATCGACGAGCATCTGCATGTGGTTGGCCCGCATCCATTCCGTGGGCATGACGCACTTGCGGTCTTTTGCCGCCAGCTTCTGGATGACGGGGGTATCCAATTTCCGCTCGGGGGCCGGTATGGTCTTTCCAAGGTTGGGCGCCAGCGGCAGAAAAACCAGGATGAGGAAGATGATCAGCCCGCCGAAGATATACTTCGCGCCGTAGAACTTCTTCTCTACCTGCGGACGCTCGGCGAACACCCCGAATTCGTTTTTGATTTTGTCGTCCATATTATTCGGCTTCCTCCGCTTCCTCCGCTGCCTCTACTCCCTCGGATTCGACCCCCACCAGGTCCCGGTCCCGGAGATCGGTGGTGCGCTCGATCTCGTTTTCAAAGACCAGAGCGTTGCCCACCAATTCGGTGATGCCCGTGACCTCCATTTCCGGCACCCAGTACTGCAGCAGGGTGGGCAGGGTGGCCCGGTCCAGGGCGCAGATGCAGCCCAGGTGGTTCACCCCGTACTTTTCCTGGACCCAACGCACGGCGTTGGCCCGGGGGAAACCGCCCTGCATGCGCACGTCCATGTTCTCACTGGCGTTGAGGCCGCTGGAGCTGCCGCAGCAAAAGGTCTTCTCCCGGATGGTGTTGGGGGGCATTTCGACGAAGTTGCCTTCGGGCAAGACGTTGTTGATGATGTAGCGCGGTTCTTCAAAGATCCCCAGGCCCCGGGCGGTATTACAGGAGTCATGGAAGGTCAGCTTGATGTGGGCGTTGCGCTGGGGGTCCAGTTTGAGTTTGCCGTTCTTGATCAGGTCCGCGGTGAATTCGGAGATGTGCACCATTTTGTGGACCTTGGCGTTCTCAAAACGGGTGCCGGTGATGGGAGACACCGGCTCCTCCAGGAAGTCCACCGGCCCCCACCAGGTGGGCATGTACTGGTTGCACACCCGCCACATGTGGCCGCACTCGCCGCCCAAGATCCATTTGACCTTCAGCCGTTTGGCTTCGTGATAGATTTTGGCGTTGAGGCGTTTGCCCATCTCGTGGGAGACGAACCAGCCGAAGTTGCCGCCCTCGGCCGCGTAAGTGCTGAGCGTGTAGTCCAGGCCCAGGTACTCGAACAGGAGCAGGTAGCCCATCATGGTGAAGGTGCCGGGGTCGGCGAAGTAGTCGCCGGAGGGCATGACAAAGAGGATCTCGGCGCCTTTCCGGTTATAGGACGGGGTGGTGGTGATGCCGGTGATCCGCTCGTTTTCCTCGGCCAGGAAGTCCACCATGTCCTTGAAGGCCTGGGGGGTGGCGCCGATGTGGCTGCCCTTATCGTAGCACTGGGCCACCGAAGCCATGGCCCAGTCGATATTGACGCCGATGGAGGCCAGCATTTCCCGCCCCAGGAGGGTCATCTCCGCCATGTCGATGCCGTAAGGGCAGAACAGGGAGCAACGGCGGCAGATGGTGCACTGGTGCAGGTACATGAACCATTCTTTGATGACGTCTTCGGTCAGGTCCCGGGCCCCGGCGAGTTCTCCCAGGAATTTGCCGGCCTTTTTGAAGTACCGCCGGTATACCGAGCGCAGCAGCTCGGCCCGGAGGACCGGCATGTTCTTGGGGTCACCCGTGCCCAGGAAGAAGTGGCATTTATCCGCACAAGCGCCGCAGCGCACGCAGATGTCAAAGAAGACCTTCAGGGAGCGGAAGCGGCTGAGCCGGTCCTCCATCCCCTGGAGGATGAGCTCTTTCCAGTTTTCGGGGAGCTGCCAGTCTTCGTCCTTGACATTCCAGGCCCGGGGGAAGGGGTAGTCGATCCACTCCAGCCATTTGGGGTTGGCGGCATTGACATAGGTGCCCGGCCGTAAATCCGGCTTGACGTCCATCCACCCCTTGGCCGGCGTCTGGCGCAGGCTTCCAGGTATCAGTTCTGCTGGTTTTGGAACTTTAGCCATAAAATCATGACTCCTTTTCGACCGGGATGTCGGCCTCGATCATGGCTTCCCTAAATCTGTCTTCATATTCGTCATAGTGGTGGAACTTGACCGGGTAATTCCAGGGGTTGACGTGCAACACCCAGCGGTTGTTGGCCACCATGTTTCTCGAGGGGCTCAGGAACACCCCCGGCGCATGCATCAGCTTGCTAAAGGGGAAATAGGCAAAGAGCACGCTCACCAGGAAGAGGTGGACATAAAAAATAGGGCCGATGCCCGCGGGCACCACGGGGTGGAAGGTGGCCAGCCCCAGGGCCAGCTCTTTCACGGCGATGATGTCCACTTTATAGACATAGCGCATCAGGATGCCGGAGATGCCGATTCCCAGGATAAGCAGGAGCGGAAAGTAATCCGCGGCCAGGGAAATGTACCGCAAGTTGGGGTTGGTGAGGCGCCGGGCCAGGAGGTACAAAACGGCCACTACCAGGATGACGCCGCTTAAATAAACTGCGGGCACGAAGAACTGGAAGAAGCCGTCGACGTGCTCCAGCAACTGGATGGGCAGGGGCACGGGTTCGGTGAAAAAGCGCAGGTGCCGCAGGATCACCACCAGGAAAGCGTAATGAAAAGCGATGGCCCCCAGCCACAGCCATTTATAAGACCAATGGATCAGCCGGGCCCCTTCGGGATTGTCCGGGTCCTTACGCAGCTCGGTGCGCAGGTTCCGGAACAAGCTGCGGAAGGCCAGGACCTCCAGGGCCATCCGCCCCACCAGATGCTTGAAGGTGGCGGGGTTGTCCAGTTGCTCGCCCAAATCCCTCTTGATCCAGGGCAGGGAACGGTTTTGGCCGGCAGTGGTGGGAATGCGGAAGGGGACCGGGGAGCGGGCCCACTGGATGAGCCGGTAAACCAATCCTTCCAGGAAGATGAGAGCGGCCAGATAGGGGACAATGACCCCGAAAAGGATCTGCAAGTTGGCCTGCGCGCCGACATAGGCCACGACGACCAGCCCCAGCACTGCAAACAAGGCCACTAAGAAATGACGCTTAAAAAAATCCATTTACTGTCACCTCGTTTCAAGTTGACCGTATGATCATGCTCTTACTGCGCCAGGTCGTCCATGCTCAGGCCGGATTTGCGCATCAGCCCGCTGACCCGGTTCTTCACCTCATTGATCCGTATTTCGCAAATTTTTTCGCGACGCCGGGTATAGACGTCAAACCCCAACAAGGAGAGTCCGTCGATCCGGGAATCCAGGTCCGCCAGCTCCGCGGCCAAATTTTCTTCCTCCAAATCCTCCGCCAGCTCTTCCCGCACGACGTTTTTCAACAAAAAAATGAAGGCCAAGGCCTTGGAAGGAGTGCAATCCTGGAGGGCCCGGATACGGATGATTTCATCCAGGGCGGCGAGAACCTGCTCGGTCTCCATTTCCTGGACCAGGGCATTATAGAGTCCGTCCAGACCCCGGGAAAGCCCATACCCCACCGGGTTGTCAAACTTATCTTTTTCCTTTTTTAAAAAGATGGCGGTCTCCGGAGGATAACTGTCATACAGCAGTTTCAGCCACCGGTTTAAGATTTGAGATTTCTTTTGGGTTAAGAGGCTAGTTAATTTCATCATTTCGGTATTTCGGTTTACTGGGAATGGGCTCACGTCCTGGCAGAACGCAAGGGGGCTGATTAAGTGAATTTCATCACAAATCCAACCTCCAGATATTTAAGCGTATTGGACTTAGGTGTCAAGAAAAAAATAGGTAAAAACAAATTATGAAGAGAATTAAGGGGATGCGGTGCGATCAGACTGGCGGCGGGTTTTCCGGGGGAGGCATTTCCGCCCCCTCGTCTGCCGTCTTCGGGGGCGGCTTTTTGGTTTTCCGGAGCCGGAAGGCGATGCGGTCCCGGTACTCCAGAAAATCAAACCAATAGAGGTTGGCCAGGAAGATGAGAGTCAGGCCGATCAGGCAGGGTTGACTGTCCAGACCCAGGAGCCGGAGCAGAAACTTGGCGGCCACGAAGCAGAAAAAGAGGCGCAGGAAAAAGAGGAAGAGGAGCTTCATGGACCCATTATTAACCCGTCTGGCTGGGAATATCAAGGGGAAGGAACGGGGGCCAGGGGCCAGGGGGCAGGGCCAGTGGGGCAGGGGGGAGAGGCATAATGGTGGCGCAGGCTTGCGCAGATTTTGGGCGCAGCCTGGAAAGGCTGCGCCACCGGAATCTCGTATTTTGTTGGCCTACCTGAGATTCTTCGTCGCTCCGCTCCCTCAGAATGACAAATTAGAGGTCTTACGCAGAGGTCTCGACTTGCCACTAAAAGCTGAAAGCTGACCGCTTAATCGCCTGTCAGAACCTCTGGGTTTATTATGGACATTGATCCGCGAGGTTTAATAGCAGGCCAAATCAGAGCCACTTTTTTTTGTGGAAATAGATGACCATGGTCAGGGCGATGGTCAGCATCAATCCCAGGGCCGCGGGGTAGCCCCAGACCCATCCCAGCTCCGGCATGTATTTGAAGTTCATCCCCCACACCCCGGCCAGAAAGGTCAGGGGCATGAAGATGGTGGCGATGACCGTCAGGACCTTCATCACTTCATTGAGCCGGTTGCTGATGCTGGACAGATAGATATCCAGCATGCCGGAGAGGATGTCCCGGTAGGTCTCGATGTTGTCGATGGCCACGATGACATGGTCGTAAACGTCTTTGAAATAGATGCCGGTGGCCTCCTGGATCAGGTCGGATTCCCGCCGGTCCAGGCGGGCGACCACCTCCCGCAAGGGCCACACGGATTTACGCAGCATGACCATATCGAATTTAAAGCGGTGGATATCCTGGAGGGTCGCGGGAGTGGGCCGCTGCACCACCTCTTCCTCGAGATACTCAATGGCTTCCCCGAATTGCTCCAGGACCAGGAAATAGTTGTCCACGATTACATCCATCAGGGTGTAGGCCAGATAATCCGCGCCGCTTTTGCGGATCCGGCTCTTGGGGGTCCGGAGGCGCTCCAGGATGGGGGCAAAGACGGCGCCGTTATTTTCCTGGAAAGAAATGAGAAAATTGCTCCCCAGGATCAAGCTGATCTGTTCATTGCTGAGTTCATTATTGTCCGCATAGTTGATCATTCTCAGAACAACATAGATATAGTCGTCGAAGTCCTCTATTTTCGGGCGCTGGTCCGTGTTGAGAATGTCTTCCAGCACCAAGGGGTGCAGGTTGAAGCATTCCCCCAGATTTTGCAGGTTTTCCACTGCGTGCAGGCCTTCCACCTTGATCCAGGTGACCCCCGGTTTATCTTTTAATAAAAGGCATTCAGCGAAGGAGGCCAGCTCCTTTTCCTGAAACTGCTGCTCATCATATTCCATCAGGGTGATTCTGACCTGGGCATCAACCTTTTCCCCGGTGTAGACCAGGGTCCCGGGGGGCAGACCGGCCTTTTGCGTCCGCTTCTTAAAAAACTTACCCATGCTGGATGGCTCCTTTTGGCGCTACAACTGGCTGTAATAATTTAAATTGCCGGGTAAACGGGGTCAAGGGAAATTAGCAGTGCGGGTGCGGCCGCCATACTCCCATTCTTTACCGGTCGCGGATGGACAAAAACTCCGGGAGTGCTTACGTTTGGGGAAATTATGCGCAGCCGCCCATGATCCGTCTGGCTAAAAACCCGAAATTTACGGGCGGGCCTTTCCCCGCCCCACTCATTTTCTTTTGACTTTAAACTTTGAACCTGGAACTTTGAACTTTCAGTGGTAGGGAGAAGAGAGATGCAGGCCATCCGCATCCATGAATTCGGCGGTCCCGAAGTTATGCGCCTGGAGGAGCTTCCGGACCTGCAGCCCGGCCCCGGCCAGGTGGCGGTGCAACTCAAGGCCGTGGGCGTCAATCCGGTGGATACTTATATCCGGGCCGGCATGTACCCCGCGCCGCCCCTGCCTTTCACCCCGGGGTTCGACGGGGCCGGAGAGGTTGCGGCCGTCGGCCCCGGGGTCAAGCGGGTGGCCGAGGGGCAGAAGGTGTATCTCGCGGGCAGCCTGAGCGGCGCCTATGCCCAGCAGGCGCTCTGCGAGGAGGCCCATGTCCACCCCTTGCCCCTGGGGATTTCTTTTGCCCAAGGCGCGTCCCTGGGTGTGCCCTACGGCATCGCCTACCGGGCCCTGTTCCAGCGGGCCAAGGCCCTGGCCGGGGAAACCGTTCTGATCCACGGCGCCAGCGGCGGGGTGGGCACGGCCGCCATCCAGTTGGCCCGGGCCGCGGGCCTCACCGTCATCGGCACCGGCGGCACCCCCCGGGGCCGGGAGCTGGTGAGCCAGCAAGGCGCACACCAGGTCCTGGACCACCACGCCCCGGCTTACCTGGAGGAAGTCCTCAAGCTGACGACCCAGGGCCGGGGAGTAGAGATCATCCTGGAAATGCTGGCCAACGTCAACCTGGGGAAGGACTTGAAAGTGCTGGCTCCCAAGGGCCGGGTGGTGGTCATCGGCTCCCGGGGCACAGTGGAGATCGATCCCCGGGATACCATGAGCCGGGATGCCGCGATTTTGGGAACTTCTCTTTTTAATGCCACACCCCAGGAGTATGCCGGCGTTCACGCGGCCCTGGCCGCGGGCCTGGAGAACGGCACCCTGCGGCCGGTCATCGGCCGGGAACTCCCCCTGGCGGATGCGCCCCGGGCCCATCAGCAAGTTTTGGAACCAGGCGCCTATGGAAAAATCATCCTCCGTCCTTGATAATTAAGTAAGCAGCGAGCAGGGAGCAGTGAGCAGTAAAAGAAAAACCCAGGAAATTATTCTCGTACCCAAGTTGCACCGGGGAACGCCATTTGGGCCCAAGCTGAGCTGGGAACCAGAATAATACTGCTCACCGCTTACTGCTCACTGCTCACTTAAAGGGCCTCTTATGAAAAACAAAGAAGTCGCCAAACTCTTCACCGAAATCAGCGAGTACCTGGAGATGGAGGGGGTCGCGTTCAAGCCCTATGCCTATCAAAAGGCGGCCATGAGTCTCGAGGCCCTGCCGGAGGACCTGGAAGTCCTTTACCGCCAGGGCGGCCTAAAAGCCCTGAAAAAAATCCCCGGCATCGGGGAGTCCATGGCCCAGAAAATCGAAGAGTACCTCACCACCGGCAAGATGCAGTATTATGAAGATTTTAAAGCCAAGATGCCCATCAACCTGGAGGAGATCGTGGGCGTGGAGGGCGTGGGGCCCAAGAAGGCCAAGGTCCTTTATGAGCAGTTGGGCATCAAGACCCTGGACGAACTGGAGGAGGCCGCCCGGGCCCACAAAATCGCCCCCCTCTTCGGCTTCGGCCAGAAGACCGAGGACAATATCCTCCAGGGCATCGGCTTTTTGAAAACCGGCAAAGGCAGGTTTCTCCTGGGGGACATCCTGCCCATTGCCCAGGAGGTCCTGGAAAAGCTGCGCAGTTTGCCGGAGGTGGCCAAAATCGACACCGCCGGTTCCTTGCGGCGCCTGAAGGAGACCATCGGCGACGTGGATTTTCTGGTCGTCTCCAACCATCCCGAGAAAGTCATGGACTTTTTCGTCTCCCTCCCCGGAGTGGTCAAGGTCTGGGGCCATGGGAATACCAAATCCTCGGTGCGCCTGAAAGAGGGCTTTGACATGGACCTGCGGGTCATCCCCCCGGCCAGCTATGGCGCGGCCCTGCAATATTTCACCGGCTCCAAGGAGCACAATATCGCGCTGCGCAAAATCGCCATCGACCAGGGCTATAAACTCAGCGAATACGGTCTTTTCCAGGGGGACACGCCGGTGGCCGCGGCCACGGAAGAAGAGGTCTACGCCAAGCTGGGTCTGGCCTGGATCCCCCCGGAGCTGCGGGAGGACCGGGGGGAGATTGACGCGGCCCTGGCCGGCAAGCTCCCCGAGCTGATCGGTTATGGGGACCTCAAAGGGGACTTGCACGTCCACAGCGATTGGAACGGCGGCAAGCAATCCATCCGGGAGATTGCGGCCGCGGCCCGGCAGCGGGGCTACGAATACGTGGGGATCTCCGACCATACGAAATTTTTGAAGATTGAACGGGGGCTGGACGAAGAGCGGCTGCGCCAGCGGAACCAGGAGATTGACCAGATCAACCTGGAATTCCAGAAAGCGGGCCTCAACTTCACCGTGCTCAAAGGCTGCGAAGCCAATATCATGGCCGACGGCTCCATGGATATCATTGATGAGGTGCTCGCCGAGATGGATTTCGTCATTGCCGGGGTGCATTCCCAGTTCAAAATGGACCGGGGGGAAATGACCCGGAGGCTGATTACTGCCATGGAGAATCCTCACGTAGACATCATTTCCCATCCCACGGGCAGGTTATTGATGAAGCGCGAAGAATACGACATCTACCTGGAGCAGATTTTGGAAACGGCCCGGGCCACCTGCACCGTCCTGGAAATCAACGCCTATCCGGAGAGATTGGACCTGAATGACCTGAATATCCGCACCTGCAAACGCCTGGGCCTCAAGATGGTGATCAACACGGACGCCCACCAGGTGGAGCAGCTGCGGTTCATGAAGTTCGGCGTCGCCCAGGCCCGCCGCGGCTGGGCCGAAAAAGAGGATATCATCAACGCCTGGCCGGTAGCGGAGATGTTAAGGATGCTGAAGTGATTTTGGGATTTCTGGCCTTGCTCAAGTGGGCTTAAAAGAAAGACGGGCTGGCTGCAGACTCAAGATAGCCTCGCCCGCTTGCTCCTTTGACGCGGCCGGGCCGGGAACGGCTTGACGGCCGTGGACCCAAAGGCCATAATGGAGCCACTCCGGCCCGGGAGGATGGAGCAGCCCCATAATGCCATGAAACAGCTCTTCGACCAGAAGCAGGTATCCAGACTGGCGGGCATCTCCGAGAGCCAGGTGCGCTATTGGGACAGTGTCGGCCTCATCCCCCACGTGGAACGGGAAAAGGGGAAGCTGCTCTTTGATTTTCAGGGCCTGGTGGCCTTCCGCACGGTCAAGGCCCTGCTGGACCAGGGCGCTTCTTTAAGAAAAATCAGAAAATGCCTGGCCCGGGTGCGGTCGCTGCTGCCGGACCTGGAACAGCCCCTGTCCGAAGTGCGGGTGACCATCCGGGGGGACCAGATCGTCTTCGGCAAAGACAACCAGGCCTTCACCCCGGAAGGGCAGATGCTCATCAAGTTTGAGGCCGCTGACGGCTCTGTTCCGGCGCCGCCGGTGGACCCGGCGGAGGAGCTTTTTTTCGAGGGGTTGGCGGGGGAGGAACTGGGGGAGTGGGAACAGGCCCGGGAGAAGTACGAAGCCGCGTTGCACCTTAAACCCGAATACCCCAATGCCCTGGTCAATCTGGGGAATCTTTTGCACCGCCTGACCCTGGGCCCGGCCGCCGAATGGGCCTACCGCAAGGCCCTGTACCTCAATCCGGATCATCCGGAGGCCAATTACAATCTGGCCCAGATCTTCGAGGAACGGGGCGAGCTGGACAATGCCCTCTTGTTTTACCGCAAAGCCCTCCATGAAGACCCGGAGTTCGTGGATGCCTTGTTTAATCTGGCCCGGGTTCTGGAAAAGCGGGGGGATCTGGAGGAAGCCGGGAAACACTGGCGTCAATACCTGCTCCTGGACCCAGACAGTAAAAGGGCCGAGTCCGTCCGCCTGTGGCTGGCAGAAGAAGACCATGACCTTTGATCTGACCGGGTTCCGCACCGGGCAATTCAGCCTGCCCGGCTCCTCCAGAGATGAGCTCCCCTCCTGTTGCGATTCCTGCATTTATCTGGCCCTGGATGAAGCCTTTGTCTGTTTTTGCGACGCTTCCTCCTATTTCTGCACCTACAGCTGGCCCGACCGGCTGACTGACACCCCCGCCCCCTGTCTGCAAGAACCTTAACACCCTCAGTTTTCCTCCATATGCCTTCGGTCTTGCCGCCAGTGCGGCCGCTTGACACGCCCGGGGCTGGTGCTTAATTTTCCAGCATAAATCTGACAGAAAGGAGGTGAAGACAGGATGAAGCTAAATAAAGAAGCGTTGGCTAAAGAGGCTGCCTTCTGGGAAAACATCAAGAAGATGTTGGTGCAAAATCCTGGTAAGGTATGTCACAAATGAAAGGAATGAAAATCGAAGTAATAGTTGCTGGTTCAGCAACTAAAGGCGGGCAGATATGGCAAACACGGGGTAGTAAATTACCGTTCGCCATATCTGCTCTTATTATATTAGTTTTTTTACTTCAAGCTTATTAGTGGTGAATATTCATGTCGGTGGCGCAGTCTTTCGACTTTTTAATTCAATGGCACCTCACCGAACGGTGTAATTTGCGGTGCAAGCACTGTTATCAGGATAATAAGAAAATAGATGAGATGTCTTTTTTGGAAATTGCGGCGACCATAGAAACCGCGGCACAAATGGTGCAAGAATGGCAAGATACTTATGGTATTCAATTTCTTCCCAGTTTTAATGTCACCGGCGGCGAACCTTTCTTAAGAGAAGATTTCTTTGCCATCCTGGAGCGAATGTTGGCCACGGGCTTCGAAGTCTACATCCTCTCCAACGGCACCTTGATCACCCGGGACATCGCCCGGAAGTTGACGGATCTGGGGGTGGACGGCGTCCAGGTTTCCCTGGAGGGGCTGGAAAGGACTCATGACCGCATCCGGGGGCCGGGCAGCTTTGCCGCCGCGGTGGCCGGAGTGAGGGACCTGCTGGCTGCCGGGGTCCAGGTCTCCCTCAACACCACTTTATCCCAGATGAATGCCGGGGACTTCTTCGACCTGGCGGACCTGGCGGCCTCCCTGGGGGTGCCCCGCCTGGGCTTTTCCCGGCTGGTGCCTTCCGGCCGGGGCCTGGCCCTCTTGGACCAGATGCTGAGCACGGCGCAGGTTCAGGAACTCTACGGGAAGATTGCCGGGCTCCGGATTTCCGGTTTGGAAATCACCACCGGCGATCCCATGGCCTCCCAAATGAATTTTCCTGCACCCGGGCAGGATGCCGGCACCATTGCCCTGGGCGGCTGCGCTGCCGGGGTCTCCGGGCTCACTCTGCTCCCCGACGGCACGGTCACCCCTTGCCGCAGGCTGCCCCTGCCCATTGGCAACGTGCGCCGGGATTCCCTGCGGGAACTCTGGGCTGCCTCGCCGGTGCTCGAAGCCCTGAGAGACCGGAGCCGGTATGCGGAAGGTTGCGGCTCGTGCGGCCGCTGGGCCCAGTGCCGGGGCTGCCGGGCCATTGCCTATGCCTATTCCCAGGCCCGGGGCCACCCGGATTTTCTGGCCCCGGACCCCCAATGTTTTATTGGTGAACTTTGCACTTCAAACCTTGAACTTTGAACTCTCAGGACAGAAGGAAGGCCAGGGTCATGAAAAAATTGGTAATTCTGGGCAGCGGCACCGGCGGCACCATTATTGCCGGCAAAATGCGCAAAATATTACCCGAGACCCAATGGGACATCACCATCATCGACCGGGACTGGCAGCACCACTACCAACCCGGCTGGCTCTTCATCCCCTTCGGCATTTACACCGCGGCAGACTGCGTCAAACCCAAGGTCAAGTATATCCCGCCGGGAGTAAATTTTGTCCTCGATGACATCACCGCCATCGACCCGACTAAGAAGGAGGTGCAGACCAAGCGGGACACCTATCCCTATGATTGGCTGGTGATCGCCACCGGCTGCCGCATTATGCCCGCTGAAGTGGAGGGTATGGCTGAGGGGATGGGGGGGAACATCCACAATTTCTATTCCCAGGAGGGCGCAGTGGCCCTCTGCGACAAACTGAAATATTTCGATAAGGGCAGGGTGGTGATCAATATCGCCGAATTGCCCTTCAAATGCCCGGTGGCCCCCCTGGAATTCGCGTTCATGGCCGACTGGTATTTCAGCGTCAACGGCGTGCGGAAAAACATTGAGATCGAACTGGTGACCCCCCTGGGCGCGGCCTTCACCAAACCCGTGGCCGCCGGCATTTTGGGGCATATCTGCGAGCAGAAGAACATCAAGGTGACCACCAACTACCAGATCGCCCAGGTGGAGGGGGAGAAGAAGATCATCAAATCTTACGGGGGCGAGGAGGTGCCCTACGACCTCCTGGTGGCAATCCCGCCGAATTTCGGGGCCCAGTGCATCATCGACAGCGGTATGGGCGACCCCATGGGATATATGGACACCGACCACCACACCTTGAAGGCCAAAAACTTCGATCATATTTATGTCATCGGCGACGCAGCCAACGTGCCCACTTCCAAGGCCGGGGCCGTGGCCCACTACGAGGCTGACACCATCATTAAAAATCTGCAGCGGGAAATCGATGGCCAGCCGCCCTTACCCGATTACGATGGCCACGCCACCTGACTGGTGGTCACCGGTTACGAGAAGGGGTCCCTTCTCGACTTCAATTACAAAATTGAGCCCCTGCCGGGTAAATTCCCCTTTCCGGGCCTCGGCCCCATGGACCTGCTCAAAGAAAGCTTCGCCAATTACGTCGGCAAGATGATGTTCCGGTGGGTCTATTACAACCTGATGCTCAAGGGCAGCCACCTGCCCCTGGAAACACAGTTTGTGCTGGCCGGCAAAGTGCGGGGTATTTTGTCGCCGGATATTGAGATGCCCCTCAGGAGGAAGCGGCCATGATCAACGAGGAACTGCTGCTGGAACGGCTGGCCCGCATCGAAGAGAGGCTGGAGGGAGTCGCCCGGGTGGAAAAGCAGTTGGAGGTCTTTGCCCGGCCCTGGGAGACCCTGACGGATCTGGGTAAGGATCTCTCCATCCTCATGGACCCCGCGGCCAGGAAGCTGACGGAAGAACTGGTGGAAGTGGAAATCGGCTTCCAGTTGGAGGACTTTTTCGCCCTTTTAAAAAGGCTTCTCCCCAGCCTGAAGTACCTCTCCTGGGCTTTGGAGCAGTTGGAAAACTTCATCGACTGGTGGGCGGACATGGAGCCGATCCTGAAAATTGCGGTGCCTAAAATGATCGACCAGTTGGATGTCTTGGAACAACAGCAGGTCTTCAAGATCTTCGGCAAGCTGTTCTCCGGAGAGATGCTCCAGTTCATGGACCGGCTGGCGGATGTGGCTCTGAATTCACGTCTGCAGGAGGCCGAACCGGTGGGGCCCCTGGGCCTGCTCTGGCAGATGCGGAGTCCGGAATGCCGCCAGGGGTTGGGGGTCCTGTTGGAGCTGACCCGGGCCTTAGAGCGGATGCGGCCGCAGACCGCGGCGGCTCCTTAACCTGGTAGGCACCGGTCCTGGCAAGGCAGGGGGGGCGTGGCCGTGGCCCCGACCCCCCCTTTTTCAATCCTCCCCGCGCCCCCCCTGTTACCCTTCGCTTCTTTAATTAAAGGACTAAAATACATTTAAGTTTCCTTCCTTTCTTGACACGGCCAAATTATGTCCTAGATTTTGTTCACGGGAAAAGGTGCGGTTCTGCGTTCCACCCCCGCACTTAGCGAAAGGAGCCAATAAATGGTACGTAGCGCGAAATGGACTACAATTCTGGCGTTGTCAGCATTGGCGGTTTTCCTCTTGATCACCTCCTCGGCCATGGCCCAACCCCGGATTATGCCGGAAGATGTCTTTACCCCACTCACCAAGGGGTTTGATTTGATGCGGGCTGGCAAATATGACGCTGCCGAAGCAGAGTTTAAGACAGCTCTAAGCCGGGACCGCTACAACCCCTTTGCCCTCAACAACTTGGCGGCCATCAAGGCTCAGGAAGGCAAACTGAAAGAGGCCTTGGCCTATCTGACTGACGCGTCCAAGTACGCCAATGATTACAAGTATAAGATTCAGCAGGTGTGCTTTACCGGGGGGCTCTGCACCGGGGTCAAGCCGGTGAAAGAGGTAGGCAATGAGAGCGTCATCGCTAAAACCGTTGCCGAAAATATGGCCAAGCTGAAGGCCAAGATCGCTGCCACCCCGGAGAAGCCCGTGCCGTCAACCCCTCCTCCCATGGAGAAAATGCCCCCCGCGAAAAAGGGGAAGTAAGACGGCTTCTCTTAGTTGCCAATAACATGTACCGCTCCTTTTCCCTGTTAACTTTGAATATATGCCGTCGCTCCGCTTCCAAAAGAACATCTGTGCAGGCCTGGTTTTGGTTTTTACCCCTTCTGACGCTCATCACCTGCTGCGCCCCGGGTTATTATGAAAAAAACCGCTCCCGGGGATGAGCCTCCCGGGTATTATCAAACCAAAAAGTGGTATACGAATCCGGAAACCGAGGAAGAATACCAGAGACGGTTGCAATGGGAAGATTACGAATCGACCTTCCGTCATTAATCTTGACCTCGATTATGGGGAAATCTCTAACCTTGGCCCCTCCTTTATCCTACTGCCGTTAAGACCCTTCATCTTTGCTTAGAAGCTATTTCAAAAACTCAATTATCCTAATTTGTCCTTCTGAGCGCCGCGAATCTCGTATTTCCGAGGCGCTGAGATCCTTCACTGCGTTCAGGATGACAGAAAAAGTTACGTAGGCCGACAACATTACCTCCTCTCCATTGAGAGGATGGGTATCAGATCAACCCCGGGCTGAACCTCCCCATCAGTTCCGGTATCAGGGCGAAATTGAGAATCAGGCGCCATTTTTGCTTTTCTTGCCGGCATGGCCTATAATTCGCCCCACTGAGAGGATACTCATTGCGGGAGGGAAGTATGCTGCCGCTCAAAATCAGACTTATGGTCCTGGTGGCGCTGCTGGCCGTCGTCTGTTCCACCCCGAGATCGGGCCTTACAGAAGCACAAATGACCCATAGGAGATAACATGCTCAAAGGTTACTCTTTACCCCGGACTCCCAAAGGCACTTCCAGCCTGGCTCCCACCCCGCCCTGGCACTATGTGGGCACCTGTCTGGCAGTGGAATACGAAGCCGCGCCCGCGGCGGTGGCGGCTTTCCTGCCCCAGGGCCTGACCTTCCATTCCCCCCGGTGTGCGGCCTACTTTGTGGAGTGGCAATACGCCAGCGACGCCGGGGATGAATATCTCGACCCCGCCCGCAGCCAGTACCGGGAGACCATCATCCTCATCTCCGCGGCCTATGAAGGCGCGGCCGTGGCCTGTTGCCCCTTCATCTGGGTGGACCAGGACGTCTCCCTGTTCCGGGGCTGGGCCCAGGGCTGGCCGAAACAGATCGGCTCCACTTGGATCACCCGGGCCTACGATCTGCCTTCTCCGGCCACCCCGGTTTTGGGGCCCGGCGGCAGGTTCGGCGCCACCCTGGCGGTCAAGGACCGCCGCCTCGTGGAGGCGGTGGTCACCCTCCGGGGGCAGACCACGGAACTGCCCCAACCCACCTTTGCCGGCGCGATCAACACCCGGCACTTTCCCGAACTGGCGGCCGGGAAGCATGACCGGCCCGCGGTCTATGAACTGGTGCAACTGAAGTCCCGGGATGTGCAGGTCTCCCCCATCTGGAAAGGGGAGGCCGCGCTGACCTTCTTTGACCACCCGTACCTGGAGCTGCCGGATTTGCGGCCGGTCAAGGTGCTGGCTGGTTACCGTTTCTCCTGCGCCCTCACCGTTGATGACCTGATATTATTGCGGGATCTCAGACAAAGATAAGTTCAAGGTTCAAGGTTCAAGGTTCAAAGTTCAAGGTGGGGCAAGGTCCCTTAGATAGAGTAAATTTTTAAAATTTAATGGCGGCAAAGGCTTTCAAGCCTGTGCTAGTTAATAACATATTGGACTATTTGCTTTTCGCCAGGCCCATCGCAAAAAACGAAAATACGTAGCGGCGGGCGTCCTCGCCCGCCATTACTCTCGGGGTGCGGCGCCCAGCGCCAACAACTTTGAACCTTGAACTTTGAACTCTAAAAGGCGGATTCCATGATCTACACCACCCAACGGGGCGAATCCTTCGATCTGGAGAATGGCTTCTCCGGGCCCGAGCGCCACATTCTACAGAAGCTGCTCCTCTGGAGGGACCTGGCCGCCAGCGTCGAGGAATTCCGCCAGAAGAAAAAAGAGGCGCTGCAAAAGGGCTGGGGCGACTCCGGCCCGGTCCCGGAAAGCCGTAACCTCAAAGTCCTCACCCAGGACCTGGAAGCCCAGGTGGCGAGACGGCTGCGAGGGAAGAAGCATTAAGGCATGGGAGACATAGCCGGTTATGTTTATTCCATTTCCAGATAACCAATAATTTGGGAAATGCATTTAAAAAACCTCGAAAATTATTATAATTGATGAAATCTCAGTGGCAGTGACTCCTCATCTGGAGGATATGATGGGTTTAGATGAATTAAAGAAAGAGGCGATGAAACTTTCCCCTGAAGCCCGGGCGAAACTGGCCCGCGCCCTTTTGGCAAGTCTTGAAGACCTGTCGGCAGCCGAGATTGAGCGCCTGTGGGTTGATGAAGCTTTGCGTCGGGATGATGAGATTAATGCGGGCCAGGTGTCTTTGCGTCCGAGAGATGAAGTGCTGAAGGATGCAAGGTCGCGACTGCGGTGAACTTTTCTGTGTGGTTTCACCCTGAGGCGGAAGTCGAGATCAACGAGGCGGCAGCGTTCTGACTTTTCTGGAAATCAATATCTTGTCCCACTGCTTTACCGCCGCCCAACAATTCACCCCCCAGGGCCGCGTCTTGGACGTTAAGGAATACGGCCAGGGCAATATCAACGCCACCTTCCTGGTGACCCTGGAAGGTGCGGCTGTCAAAAGCTTCATCCTGCAGCGCCTCAATACCAAAGTCTTTCCCCGCCCGGAACTCATCATGGAGAACCTGCGCACCTTCACCGCGCACCTGCGGGGCCGTTTGCAGCAGGAGTCCCTGCCCCCGGGCCGCCGCTGGGAAGTGCCGGAGGTGCTCCTGACCGCGGGCGGCCAGGACCACTGGTTCGACCCGGACGGGGCCTTCTGGCGGGCCCTCAGCTTTATTGACCAGGCCCGGTCCCAGGACACCATCCAGGACCTGGAGCACGCCCGGGAAGTAGGTTATGCCCTGGGCCGTTTCCACTATCTGCTCAGCGATCTTCCCCCGGAAAGATTGGCGGACCCCCTCCCCGGCTTTCACCACCTCCCCCGGTATCTGCGCCATTATGACCAGGTCATCGCCCAGGGTCCTGGGAAGCAGTCCCCGGAAGCGGACTGGTGCCACCGCTACGTGGCCGCGCGCCGGGCCGGGGCCGGGGTTCTGGAGGAGGCCAAAGCCGCGGGCAAGCTGCCGCGGCGCACCATCCACGGCGATCCCAAGGTCAACAACGTCCTGCTGGATGCGGCCAGCGGCCGGGCTGTGGCCCTGATAGACCTGGACACGGTCAAGCCCGGCCTGGTGCACTATGATCTGGGGGATTGCCTCCGCTCCGGCTGTAACCCACTGGGGGAGGAAACCGGGGATTGGCAGGCGGTGCATTTCGACTCCGAAATCTGCCGCGCCCTGCTCCGGGGCTATCTCTCCCAGGCCCGGGGCTTCCTCACCTCCGGCGACTATGACTATCTCTTTGCCGCCATTCGACTCCTGCCCTTTGAGTTGGGGCTGCGCTTCTTTACCGATTATTTGGCGGGAAATGTCTACTTCAAGGTCCGGAGCCCGGAACACAACCTGGCCCGGGCCCTGGTGCAGTTTCGGCTGATGGAGAGTATCGAATTACAGGAACGCGTCATCAGGGGTATAATCGGCGAGCTTGCCGGAGGTGAGTTCTAAAAGTCCTTATCCACCTAATTTCGGGCTTGTCTGGCATCAGGCAGCGCATAATAACAAATTCATATTGCCATGCAAAAAAACCGGCAGAATCAGCGGCGTTTATCTGCGTTTATCGGCGGTTAAATATTAGCCGCCGATGCACGCCGATACACGCCGGTCTTTAGGATTTGTTGCATCCAAAAACGAACTTGAAATAAGTTAAGGGAGGATTCTCTTTTTTCTTAACGCACCCAAGCAGGAAGTGTTGGAATACCTGGATGAATTGACCTATTCCTGGAAAGACCGCCGCCTGTTCTATCACCCGGTGGCCGTCTTTAGTCTGTCATCCTCTAAGGTGGAGCAGCAAATTAGGGATTACTCGCCAAAGACCTAGCCGGTTCTTCGCGCCTAATACCAAGTCGCAATCAAACGGATATTTTTTCGTGGGGGCGAATCTTGTATTCGCCCTGCCTCGACACCACGTAATAGGCGGGGGAGCCCCCATAAGAAAAAGTTTGAACTTCTTTGATCTGCTGGGCCATGGCCGCGCCCAGAGGCACGCCGTCCAGGCGGAGCCAGTTCAGCACCACAGTTTGGGCCTGCTCCGCGGTGGTGGCCTTGGCCCAGGCGCCACCGCTGGTGAGCAGAGCCACTGCCAAAAGCCAAAATGCCAGCCACCCGAGTATTCCCGTCAGTCTTTTCATCATCTGGGGACTCTTTTTGACATCAGGGTTGAAAAACGTTTTTAACCCCGATTCTTATAGCCGCATTATTTGACGCCAGCAATAGTAGCATAATTTTCCCTGGATTTATCAACCCCCAAGCGGAGGGAGAGATTTTTTCAAAAATTTGTGGTGGCTGAGTCCCATCGCAGGCAGCCTGGGGCGGGCACCTGGCCGCGGGTGACGCAACTGTAAGGGGTGGAGCGCCCCTGCGGTAGGCTACGGGGAGAAGAAAAGTGACTGCCTGCCTGGCCCAGCAAGCGGCGACTGCTCAGGCCGAGAGGCGGACACCAGGCCGCAATCTGTCCCCTCGTACCCTTCTTTACTCCTGCTCTTTGGGGATTAGTGGGAGGATGGAAATTCCAGGGATAAAGAAAAAGGGCTTAGATTTTAACCTAAGCCCCTTGGATTTCTTGGTAGCGGGGGCAGGATTTGAACCTGCGACCTTCGGGTTATGAGCCCGAGCAGTCGCGACTAGGGCCTTGGAAGGCGGGGGGGAATGGATGAGGTCCTGAAGCTCCAACCGGGGGAGTTATGGGTCTGGACTTACCTCTGTGACCTGGCAAACCGACAGGAATCATCGAAAGTTACCGTTCCAAGAATCCGGGAAAGCCGCTGGCTGCGGGAAGTATATAGCGCCAAGCAATTTTTGCGGCACCTTTTGAGCCTGGAGTCAAAGAATTTTCTGCTGGTCCTCCACCGGCCAAAAAACCAGGCCGGGCAAATCATCGTTCACCTGGTGGATAGGTTGCGCCTGGACATGTATGTCCAGGCGGATGGACGCCTATGTCCAGGCGGGGGCGGAAATGGGGGTTCAGAGAAGCCTACCTGGACACCCATGTCCAAGCGTGGAGATCAGGGAAACGGCGGTGGTTCCAAGGCGGGGCCGGAGCGCCCGGACATGGGTGGCCAGGCGGAGACACAGCTTAGCTTAAGCTTAAGAGTGTTTAAAGAAAGCTTTAAAGCGTGGATGGACCTGGGGCAAAAGGATTTACTCCAGGAAGTGATCAGGCTGAGCGGGGAAGAGCTGGAAAAAATGGAGATGCGGGTATACCGCATCGCGCCCAGAGCAAAAGCGAAAAAGCGATCGCGGGCAGCCAGGCTTTTTGCGGCGTTGCGCTTCATCCAGGACGGAAACCGACAAGCCCGAAACGCCCAGGCCTGGGTTGAGAGCGTGGCCAGGCGGGCCGACATCGAGCAGGAGAGGCTATGGAGCGAGGGCTCATCAGGCAGCGGTGGCAGATCACAATTCCCCGGGGAATCAGGCAGGCGTGCAACCTCTTCATCGGGCAAAATTTGAACTGGGACCTCATCGAAGGCGAGGGCCTGGGGATCGAGATCCGGATCCTGACCGGGACCTGGCACCTCCCGGAAGATATGATGGCCAGCCAGGCGCCCAGCGCCAGGCGGGAGAGGAAGGCGCGGCGGAAAAAACGCAAAAAAGCAGAGGTTTTCAGAATTTCAGACGTGAAAATGAGCAAGAAAGAGCGCGTATGGCTCGAGGGCTTCATGGCGGAAATCATGGAGCGCTTCAAAAAGGGGCTGCAGGAGGAGGGAAATGAGTAAAAGGTGGCAGGACCTTAGCCCAATGGTTTGGGGAATGGTAGCTTTTTATTGGCTGCTGGTGGCCATCTTCATAATCCTAATAGCCTGGCGGGTGATGAAGTATGAGCCCGAGCAAAACATTGATGGACTATGGAGAGGAGAGCACCTCCCTGGGGACCTGGAAAGAGGATTATCAGAATGAGGAAACGGCCGCGAAAAAAGAGGGCAGTTGAATTCTCTCTTTACGAATTCAAAGGGGAATTCGGCACTCTGCGGGTGATGGCCATGACGCCGGCGCAAGGCGCAGAGATAGCCAGAGAGATACTTTCCAAGCTGCAAATTTACGAAGGGGCCCTTGACCTGGTCAACACAATTTCATTCCCGGAGTTCCGGAGCCAGCGGTAAATGGTGGTGCTGTAAAGATGGAAGCGCCTGGCGGCGACGACGTCGCCGGGATCATCCAGAAGGGCGAGTTCCAGGAGAAGCGGCAGCATCTTACTAACCAGCTTTAAAGATTCATTCATCAAGAATCAAGAAAACCGATTTCGCCCGATCTGTCAATAAATTGACACCCTCGCCCCCAACCTTTCAACTCCGCTCCTCTCCTCCGGACGCGCGCCGCGAAGCCTGGACCCAGACCCCCAACTGAACTCGAGCACGGAGCCCCAGGGCCGTCCAGGGCACCTCATTCTGTTGGGGATCTAGAAATTTTTTCATGGCCATGGTCGGTCATCACCAGGTCATGGCCATGAAAAAATTTCGCCCTGGACGGCCCTGGGGCGGCCGCTGCTACGCTGAACCCCCAGGGTCTGGGTTCAGGCCCCGGTTCCGGTGGCCGGTTGCCCTGAAGCCGGGGGCAGAGCGCCAGGCAAACGCGCGCGGCCCGGGCGCAATCGAATTCGCTTTAGCGTATGAAGATTCGCGCCCGGGCCGCCCCTCTTCCCCGGCAATGGGCAGCCGGCCACCGGACGGCAGAGCCTCGGGCGGCGAATTTTCTGGCCCGGCAGAGCCGGGACTCCGAGAGGTGGGCGGGCGGGGAGTTCGGGGGCGGAGGCCCGGCAGACGCCCGCAAAAGGAGGACACCGGAAGAAGCCAGGCGCCGGCCCCGGGCAGGGACGCCCGGGCGCGCCGGCGCCCCCCGCAAACCCAGGAGCCCCGGAAGAGGCCGGGACGCAGCCCCCGATAAGAAAAAGTCTACCGCTGCTCGGGGCGGCGTCTGATAATGTCGCATTATGTTAACCTGCTGAAGGCTGGTCTTAACATAATGCTGCATTATCAGATGCCGCCCCGAAAGATGGTAAAATTATTCCTTTTTATTTATATGCCTTTCGATTAACAAACATCGCTACTTCAACCACATTGAGGCTCGCATATCAATAGCAGAGCGAAGCGACTACGAATCTTTTTTACTTGACATTGCAATAACAAAACCTGCATTAGTTGGAACGAGGAGAAAGGCCTGCTAAGCTTTTCAACCTCAACCCCTGGGCCTGGGCGGTCCCCCAAGATGGCCCAGGCCTGGGGCATCCCTCAGGGGGCCAGGGATGAACGGAATTATTGACCAGTTCCTACGCACCTATCAGGGGCGGCTGAAACCGTCCACCTACCTTGACTATCGGTCCATCCTCAAGCACCACATCTCTCATTTTGAGAACTTCGAGGACCTGAACCTGGGTCTTGAAGAGTACCTGGCGGCGCTGGCCATCTCGGGAAAGCGAAAGAACAACATCATCTCGGCCATCAGGTCATTTGTGAGTTGGGCGCGTCGGCGCGAAATCTGGAACGGGACCCTCTACGAGATCCCGCGGTTTCGCTGGCGTGGATCCAAAATTAAGCCCTTGTCTCCGGAAGAAGCCCGGCTAATAATGGCCTACGCTCCCTTCCCCTACAGGGATTACTTCCAATTCGCAATACTTACGGGGGTTCGAACCGGTGAGGCACTGGGACTGCGCTTCGATGACTTTGACCTGGTGAAGCGGCGAGTCTCGATCAGGAGGGCAAATAGCTGTGGGCAGATGGTTACCACCAAAACCAAGGCGGGAGAAAGAGACGTCCCCCTGCTCAGGCCGATCTGGGAAGTCTACCAGCGGCGGCGCCAGGCGAACGAACTGGACTCGCCCTGGTTCTTCTACAGTGCGCACCCTAAGGGCGGGATCATCAGCAGGCAGGCGCTACGCAAGGCCTGGAAAGCCATTCTTGGGGCATTCGATATTGACCCACGTCCTCTATACGCTACTCGGCATACTTTCGCTTCCCTTTCGATTGCGGCGGGCGAAGATCCCCTATGGGTTGCCAAAACCATGGGTCACTCGCGCCCAGATCAGCTCTTTCTTGAATACGCTTCGTATCTGGAGGAGGTGAAGCCTGACGGAGAGAAAATTATCGAATTGGTTTTAGGTCGGCAGAGTTTGATGAGGGTCGTTCCCTAAAAAACGGGCCTGCCCTAACTTTTCAGGCTGCAGGGCAGGCCCTAAGAGAGCACCAGTTCGCACCTGGTGCTTTCAAGCTTGGTAGCGGGGGTGGGATTTGAACCCACGACCTTCGGGTTATGAGCCCGACGAGCTTCCAGGCTGCTCCACCCCGCGTCAACTTTTTTAGTATACTTGCTTACTCACGATTAGTCAACCGCGAAAACACCTCAACAGGAGAGGATTCTAACCCGCGACCTTCGGGTTATGAGCCCGACGAGTCTTTTTGCTGAAAACTAAAAACTGAAAACCGTCTTTAAAGTTCCCCGGCTGCGGCCAGGTCCCGGGACAAATAAGGCATAGCCGCGAGGATCAGGACGGCTCCGCCCAGGAGGGCCACCAGGGTCAAGGATACCCCCCATTGCAGGTTCCAAATGTCCGCGAGCCAGCCGATGAGGAAAGGGGAGGGCACATCCCCGATGAGATGGATGACCACAATATTCAAGGCCACGGCCTGGGCCCGGCGCTGGGGTCCGGCCACGCTGACCACCACTGCGGTGAGTACTCCGGGATTGAGAAAGAGCAGGAAAATGGCGCCCACCAACCCCGGGACATAAAGAAGCGGATTTCTGGCAAAAATAGCCAGCGCGGCCAGGGGCAGGGACAGGGCTACCCCCACCCCGCTCACCAGGAGAGGCCCTTTGAGAGTGTATTTGAGGAGGCGGTCCCCCAGAAATCCCCCGGCCAGGGTACCCAGGCCCCCGGCCACGGTTACCGTCCCGAAAAGCAGATAATTGGCCTGGGCCATGTCCAGTCCTTTGGCCGCCTCCAGATAGCGGGGCATCCAGAAAGCCAGGCCCCCCAAGGTAAAGGTGACCATGCCGTAGCCCAGGGTCACCAGCCGAAAGGTGGGCAGGCGCCAGAGAGCCCGGGCGCCGTCCCAGAGAGAGGCCAGATGACCGCGGGGGAGGGGATGGGTCTGGGATTCGCCCGCCGGCCTCGCAATTTTCCCTAATTCCATTGAGGGCAGCCGCAATACCAGTAGAGCCAGCAGCATACCCGGGAACCCGGCCAGGAGAAAGGCCGGACGCCAGCCCCATTTGCCCCCTACCAGCCCTCCCACCAGATAAGCCAGGGCGGAGCCCACCGGTATCGCCAGATAAAAAATACCCAGGGCCCGGGAGCGCCGGTTCAAGGGGAGGAGATCCGCCATGTAAGCAGGGGCCAGGGTGCCGAAGGAAGCTTCCCCCACTCCCACCAAACTCCGGGCCACTAGCATTGCCGGGTAAGAGACCACCCAGTAAGTGAGGCTGGTGGCCAGGCTCCAGAGCACTGCGCCAACGGCCATGAGACGGATAAAGCCGAAGCGGTCCCCGAGGTAACCGAACAGGGGGGAAGTAAGGAAATAGACCAGGAAAAAGGCGGTGCCCAATAATCCGAAAGCCTGGTCGCTCAGACCCAGCTCTCCCTTAACCAGGCTGCCCAACGCCGCGATGAGATACCGGTCGACATAAAGCAGGACATTAAGCGCAGTCAGGACGAAGAGGGCTCGGGTTTCCAAGGTTCTCGACACAAATACTAGTGATGGGCCCACGATAACACAGATATCTCAGGAGGCCAACCTGCGGTCCTTAAAATATTTCAGCAGGAAGACCCCGGAGATGACCAGCAGGGCTACGCCACTGAGGATGAGAAGATAGGGGTACATCTTGGGGGTGACCTTGGGCAGCTCTTCCCCGAGATAATAGCCCAGGCAGATAAAAGACAGGGCCCATAAGGTGCCTCCGGGGTAGGCAAACAGGGCGAAGACCCGGAAGTTTAACCGGGAGGAGCCGGCCACCAGCGCCATCAGGTGGCGCACCCCCACGATAAAATATCCAAAGAATATGGCCCACTTGCCCACGCGTTGAAACCAGGCCTCCACCCGGGCCAGTTTTTCCGGGGAGATACGGAGGAAAGGCCCATATTTCTGAAGGAGAAAGAAACCCAGGGACCGCCCCAGGCCATAGCTCACCGTAATGCCGCAGAAGGTGCCGAGAATGGCGGCTCCCGCGGTGGGCACCGGGTGCAGGTAGCCCTTGAAAACCATGTACCCGGCAAAGGTGAGGATCAATTCATCGGGCACGGGCAGGCCCAAGATCCCCACCATCAACAAGGCAAAAATCCCCAGGTAGCCGTACTGGGAGATAAATTGGGGAATGTGTTCCAAGGCGTTATCCCTGCCGCTGCCGGATCATACTATGTTCGCTTTTGCAGGCAACAAATCCTAAAGACCGGCATGCATCGGCGGCTAATATTTAACCGCCGATAAACGCAGATGAACGCCGCTGATTCTGCCGGTTTGTTGCATGGCAATATGAATTGGTATCAGTCATCTTCCCGGAGTTTAGCAAAAAAATCCCAGAATTCGGGAAAAGACTTGGCCACGCAGTCCGGGTCCCGGATGGCCGTGCCCGGAGCCCTGAGTCCGGCCACCGCGAAACTCATGGCGATGCGGTGGTCCTGGTAGGTGTCGATCTCCGCGCCCTGGGGTTGCCCGCCGGTAATGACCAGGCCGTCCGCGGTCTCCCGGACCTTTATCCCCATCTTGCCCAGCTCGGCAGCCACTGCGGCCAGGCGGTCCGATTCCTTGTGGCGCAGGTGGGCCGCACCGGTGATCACCGTCTCCCCTTCAGCGAACGCGGCCACCACCGCCAGGGTGGGGACCAGGTCCGGCATGGCGGCCATGTCCACTGCCAGGCCCTTAAGAGGTCCGCCTGCCACCGTGAGGCCCTCGGCGCCGGAGTCGACCCGGCAGCCCAGGCGCTCCAAAACCTTCACGAAACCCACGTCCCCCTGGCAGGAATCCGGCGTCAGGTTGGTAATGGTCACCCGGCCCCGGGTGAGCGCAGCCGCAGCCCAAAAATAGGAGGCGCTGGACGCGTCCGCCTCGATGGCGTAATCCTGGGGCAGGTAGCACTGCCCCCCGGGAACCTGGAAATAGCGGTAGCTTTCCCGGTAGTAGGAAATACCGAAATCCCCCAGGACGTCCAGGGTCAGGTCCACATAAGGCCGGGAGACAAGGTCCCCGGTGATCTCGATTTCCACCCCCTGGGGGGCCAGGGGGGCAATGAACAGGAGGGCCGAAAGATACTGGCTGCTGATGGACCCGGAGAGCCGGGCCTTGCCGCCCTGGAGTCCCCCTTGCACCAGCACCGGGGGGCAGCCGTCCCCCCTTTCGGAAACGGCTGTTGCTCCCAATTGGGCCAGGGCCGCCAGCAACTCGCTCTGGGGCCGCTCACAGAGCCGGGGGCTGCCGGTAAGGCGGTATTCGCCCTGGCCCAGGGCCGCCAGCGCGGTGAGGAAACGCATGGAGGTGCCGGAGTTGCCCAGGTAAATGGGGCCCGTCACCGGCTGCCAGCGGCCCCCGGTCCCCTGCACCCGCACCCCCTCTTGCCGCCAGTCGATGCCGGCCCCCATCTGCGCCAGGGCCTGGGCGGTGTACCGGGTGTCTTCGGCATCCAGGGCGTTGGTGAGAAGGCTCTCCCCCGCAGCCAAAGCCGCGGCCACCAGGGCCCGGTGGGTGTAGCTCTTGGAGCCGGGCAGGGTGAGGGTGGCCTGAATCTTGTCAGTGGGTTTGATTTTCTGGGGCATTTTCCTTCAAGTGTGCACGTTCTCATACCTAGTCGCAATCAAAAGGCAACAAATTGTAGGGGCGAACCTTGTGTTCGCCCAACGAGGCAGGGGGAATACAAGATTCGCCCCTACGAAAAAATATCCGTTTGATTATGACTTGGTATAAAATAAAATTTTTCCCCCCTTTTCTAAAGGGGAGCTGGGGGGATTATCTAAGAGCCTTATAATCCCCGAAATCCACCTGCCAGCATATTATGACTGGCCGCAATTAATTGGAACTCTCTTCTCCAGAAAGATCATAGTCAGTTTCTCTGAAACCGGCTCTGCTCCCACCCGCTGGTAGCCCAATTTCTGATAAAGATAGAGATTGCGCTCACTGAGGTGGCCGGTGAACAATGCAAACCGTCCGGCCTGGGGGAAGCAGCCCTCGATGGCTCCCATCAATTCCTGGCCCAGCCCCTGGTTTTGATACGCCGGGTGGACGATCAGCCGGGCGATGAAACCGGTCCCGTCCTGGAGATACCCCCGCACCGAGCCCACGATCCGGCCTGCGGCCACGGCCTTGAGGAAGACCTGGGTTTGCAGTTCGAGTTCGATTTCCGGCAGCGTCTGCGTCAGGGGCGGAATCGTATAGTCCTGGTAAATGGCCGCCTCGCTTTGATAAGCCAGCTTCTGCAGGTCCAGGATCTCCTGGGCGTCCGCAGGCGCGGCCCGGGTGATGACTAGACTCGATTCCTCTTCTCCGAAAAGTTCCTGAGCGGTAGCACAGGCTTTCCAGCCTGTGCGGATTATCAGGGCGGGCGAGACGCCCGCCCCTACGATTCTTTTTATGCTTTGCGGGTGGGCCGATGGCCCATGAAGAACTGTTTTAAAGTAAGTCATCAGGAATAGCCCTGCAAGCCATCAATAATCCAGGACGTATGGCGCAGCCACTCAAAACATATATGGGATTGGGAGAGGGGGTTTGGGGGAGAGGGCAAGGGCCCGCGGCCCTTGGCCCTCTCCCCCAAAATCCTTTCACCCCTCCTCCTCCAGGGCTGCGTACGCGGCCCGGGACATGGTGTCCAGGGGCGCGCTCCGGCCGGTCCAGAGCTCAAACTGGGCCGTGGCCTGGTGGATGAGCATCTGCAGGCCGTCGATGATGCGGCAGCCCCGGGCCTGGGCCTCCCGCAGCAGCCGGGTTAGCAGCGGCCGGTAGACGATGTCCATCACCAGGGTGAAGCGGTGCAGCAATTCGGGTTCCACGGGCAGGCCGTGCAGGTCCGGGGCCATGCCCACGGGCGTGGCGTTAATCAGGATGGACGCGGGACACTGCTCCAGGGCCTTTAAAGGTACGGCCTCCACGGCCAGTTCCCGGGCCAGGGTCTCGGCCCGGGGCGCGTCCATGTCGGTGATGGTGACCTTGCCCCCGTTTTCCAGGATGCCGAAGGCAATGGCCCGGGCCGCGCCTCCGGCCCCCAAAAGAAGAACATGCTCCCCGGCAATGGCAGTTTGTGCCTTGAGTGCGGTGACCGCGCCCAGCCAGTCGGTGTTGTAGCCGCTCAGCCGGCCGTCCCGGTTGACCGCGGTGTTCACCGCGCCCATGCGGGCCGCCAGGGGGTCTATTTCGTCCAGCAGGGGCATGATTTCTTCTTTGAAGGGGATGGTGACGCTCACCCCCCCGATGGCCAGGCCCCGGAGGCCCGCCACCGCCTGGGGCAGATCGGTCACCGGAAAAGGCACATACACCGCGTTGATGCCCAGCTTGCCGAACGCGGCGTTGTGCATGGCCGGGCTCAGGGAGTGAGCCACCGGCCGCCCCAGGATGCCGTAGATTTTGGTATGGCCGTTGATCATAATTTTTTCATTTCAACATCTTCCACAGCCGCCTGATCTCATTCACCGTCAATTGCCCCGGCGCGGACGCCCCTTTTTTGCTGAAGGGCGCGAAGGTCAGGAAGCTCCCCAAATTCGGGGCCACCACCCGGGACCATTTCCCCAGGGGTCCCATGCAGAAGGCGATGATCTCCCGGCCCGCCGCTTTGGCCTGGGGAATGAGGGAGAGCACCCGGAGATTGTCCGCAGGCTCCCGGGCCTGGGTGACGATCTTGAGAATATCGGCCTCCCCGGCCAGCATCTCCTGGAACACCCCGTCCAGCCGGTCAGCCCCGGGAGTGCCGGAGAAATCATGCCAGGAGAGGATGATTTGCGTCGCGCCCCGGCGGCTCCAGAGTTCCCGCCGCCAGGCCGCGTCCGCGGCCAGTTCCAGGTCCAGGCAGTCCGCGCCCAGAGCCAGGGCCTCCTCCAAAATCAGACGGCGGTCGGCTTCGCCCCCCCGCCACTGCCCCCCTTCGCTCGCCAGGCGGTTGGTGGCAATGACCTTGCCGGGCCGGGTGCGCAAAAGGCGCTTGAGATCCGGCTGCTCCAGGTAATCCAACCGCAGCTCCGTCCAGAAACCCCGGCGCGCGCTCCGTAGATAAAGGTTCCGGGCCCGGTGGACGTTGCTTTCAACTACTGGTACACAGATGCGGAGGGGCTTGTTTTCTGTTTTCTGTTTTCTGTTTTCTGCATTCGAAAGAATCATAGCAGGCCTGTCGGACATAAGATCAGGGTTGAAAAGTTGAAACGCCAAGACATCGGATCAAAACAGAAAACAGAAAACCGGAAGCAGAAAAACGTCTTCAACTGGGATTCTCCACCCCTCCGGCCCGAGGGAAAGAGCCCAGGAGGTGAAAATGGGCGCTCAGGGCTTCGATCTCGGCCAGGGCTTCCCGCACCTGAGCGTCTTCCTGGTGGCCGTCGAGATCCAGAAAAAAGAGGTAGCGCCAGGCCTCGTTTTTGGCCGGCCGGGAGACGATGCGGGTCATATTGAGGCCCCGCTCGGCCAGGGGCTGCAGGGTTTTGTATAGCGCCCCCGGGATGTTGTCCACCGCGAAGATGATGGAGGTCTTGTCCCTGCCGGTGGGGCCGGGGGATTCCGGGCCGATGACGAAAAAGTGGGTGACGTTCCCCGGATGGTCTTCTATCCTGCGCTCCACCACCCGCAGGTCATACAAGGAAGCGGCCGCGGCGCTGGCAATGGCCGCGGCATTGGGGTTTTTAGCGGCCTTTTGCGCGGCTATGCCGGTAGAGGCCACCTCGATGTTGGGGACTTCCGGGAGATGCCCCGCCAGCCAGCGGCGGCACTGGCCGTAGGCCTGGGGGTGGGAGTAGATCACTTCGATATCCTGCCTCTGTCCGGACTTGGACACCAGATCGTGGGAGACCTCCAAAAAGATTTCCCCGCAGATTTTTAGACCGGTCTCTGCAAAGTGGTCCAGGGTGTCGTTCACCACCCCTTCCGTGGAGTTCTCGATGGGCACCACTCCGTAATCGTAATTCCCTTTCTCCACTTCCGTAAAGACCTCATGGATGCTCAGCAGCGGCCCGAAACGGGTAGAACTGCCGAATTTTTTCAGGGTTGCCAGGTGGGAGAAGGTGGCCTCCGGCCCCAGGAAGGCCACGCTTAGAGGACTTTGGATCTGCCGGGCCGCGGAGATAATTTCCCGGAAGATATTTTTTAACGCCTGCTGGCTCAAAGGGCCGGGGTTGAGGCGCATCAGGTTCGCCAGGACGCCTTCTTCCCGCTGGAAATCCAGGGTGCGCTGGCCCTCACGGTTCTTGATGCGGCCGATGCCCTGGGCCAGGGTCAGGCGGCGGTTGAGCAGGGTGACCAGTTCCCGGTCCAAGGCGTCGATCTGCTGGCGCAATTCCTCTTTTTCCGTCATGGCTCATTTCTCCAGGATGGTTTCCTGGACCTTGTGGCCGAAGTGGCGGCCGGATGCTTCCAGGGCTACCAACACTTCGTCCCCAGGCTGCAGGGTGACGATGGATACCGCCTCGCCGTTGGGGCGCGTCAGGCGGATGGTCTCGGCGTTTTGCAGGATGGTGGTGATCTCCTGGCCGGCAGCGCTTGCTGCCACCAGCATCAGGGGCCGGCGCTCCACCTTCACCCGGCCCACTACTGCAGGCCAGGTGTGGCCCTGGTGGTTGACAATGAGCACCTCATCCCCCGCGGCCAGTTCCCCCAGGTAACGGGTCTTGCCCCCGGGCACCCGGATATAGGCATGCACCGGTCCGGCGTTGACCCTAAAGGGCCGGGGCGACACGTAGGGATTCTCCAGGGATTCGGCGTGCACCAGGAAGAGCCCCCCGGAGGAGTTGCCCACCAGCATGCCTTCCCCCAGCCCCATGTTGGCGCAGGTATCCACGCAGACCCGGTCCCCCATCCCCAGGGCGCGCACCTTGGTGATTTTGGCCGTGACCAGCTCCACCGGGGGCGAGGACTCTTTGACCAGGCGGGCGACCTTTTTGATCACCCCCGGGTCCCGGCTGGTGACCAACAACCCGTCCACGCCTTTCTCCAGCACCCCCAAAAAAGTGCGGGCCGCGTCCGGGTCCCCGGTTTCCACCCAGAGGTTGCCGCCCTGGGCGATCAGGTTCTCCAGGGGAATGACGGTCCAGTCCGGGGTGCTGACCACCACCGGACCCTGGCGGCTGAGGCGGATGATCTCCTCTTCCTGGCCCATGCCGGTGATGGCCACCTCCTGGACATCCTTCCCCGGGACCAGGTCCCCATCCGGGGCCACCACCTTGATCAACCCCAGGGCCTTGACCTCCTGCACCCGGCCCTCGGGAACCCAGACCGCGTCCGCGCCGGACTCCAGCGCCGCGGTGACCAGTTCCTTATCCCAGGGGTCCACTTTGACCCATAGCTGTTTCATCTTATTACACCGCCTGCAAAAACGACAGCGCCTCATCCACGCTGCTGTTCTCATGCACCAGGAGGCTGATGGCCCCCACCATGCGGCTCGGGTCCCGGTGCTGGAAGACGTTGCGGCCGATGGACACGCCGGCACCACCGGCCTCGATAGCCCCTTTCACCATCTCCAGGATATCCCGGTCGGAGTCCATCTTCGGCCCTCCGGCGATGACCACCGGCACCGGGCAGCCCCGCACCACCCGGCGGAAAGACTCCACCGAGCCGGTATAGGAGACCTTGACAATGTCCGCGCCCAGTTCTGCACCCAAGCGGGCCACGTGCATGATCACGCCCGCGTCGTATTCGTCCTTGATCTTCTCCCCCCGGGGATACATCATGGCCACCAGGGGCATGCCCCATTCCCGGCACTCCCGGGCCACCCAGCCCAGGTCGGCCAGCATCTCCCGTTCCGTGCCGTTGCCGATGTTGACGTGGATGGACACCCCGTCCGCGCCGATCTTGATGGCTTCTTCCACCGTGCACACCAGGGTTTTGGCGTTGGGAAAGGGCGACAGGGCCGTGGACCCGGACAGGTGGACGATCAGCCCCACGTCCTTGCCCCGGCGGCGGTGGCCGCCCTCCACCAGGCCCTTGTGAATGATAATGGCGTTGGCCCCGCCGCTGGCCACCTGGTTGACGGTGGTCTTCATGTCAATGAGGCCCTCGATGGGACCCACCGTCACCCCGTGATCCATGGGCACGATCACGGTGCGGCCGGTTTCCCGGTTCAAAATGCGCTCCAGGCGAATGCTTTTGCCGATCACTGCTCCCTCCTTGTCCGCGGCCGGACCCGATCCGGGTCCAAGAGACGGCCACCGCCGAAAAAAAAAGCCGTGGTCGCCTCGCCTGCGCCACGGCTTTTAAAAGATTTTCTGGGTTGTTTAGGGTCTTTTAAAAGTCGAGGCGCACTCCGGCCCGGTAAAATAATAGTAGCTAAAATAAAAATACCGGCGCCAGCTAAGCTGCAACATTTGCGATCCTCGACTCCTTAGTCTTCACACTTAAAATATCCGCCCCTCCATGTCAAGGAAAAAATATGCTATATTTTCAAATTGTTTTGGAATAGAGCTCTAACGGCGGGTTATACCCCTTATCCTATGCTACTCTATCAGGGGCCAGGGGCCAGGGGCCAGGAAAAGCGGTTACTTCAGCACTTTTTCCTGCCCCCTGATCCCTGTCCCTGTCCCCTCAAAAAAGGAGCCCCCATGCCCCGCATTGACGATTACAAGGCGGCTATAGCCCTGGCCGTAGCCGAATTGCAGCAGAAAAACCCCAAGCGTATCTCCGGCCTGAGCCGCTGCGAATATTTTTGTCAGGACACCCGGGAGTGGCTGGTAGTGCCATACTTCGGCCAGCCCCGCCAGGTCGTCTGGCCGGAGGTGAAAGTCCTGCCCCCGGAGGGCCAGCCCGAGCTGCCCCTCACCGAGCAGATTCTCATCCTCCACTACCTGCTCCGGACCACCGGCGAACCCTTAAGCGGCCGGGAAATCGACTTCCGGGACGTGCCGGAGGGCGGGTTTTACTGGTCCGCGTTCGTCTCCCGGGCCAAGAAACCCCTGCTGGAGACCTTCGGCCACGACCTGGACCTTTACCTGAAGGTGGCCGGGGCCGCGGGCGGCGTCATCGGCAGCCAGGGCGACGCCTCCGCCACCTTCCCGGCCTTCCCCCTGGTGCCCGTGACCCACGTCCTCTGGCGGGGCGACGAGGAATTCTCCCCGGAGGCCAACATCCTCTTCGACGCCACCATCCCCCAGCACCTCTCCACCGAAGACATCGCCGCCCTGGCCGGCGCCTCCGTCTACCGCCTCATGGGCCTGGCCTACAAAATGCGCCAGAGCAAATAACCCGTAGCGGACCCATGTGTCCGCCCTTGGTCGGCTTGGACTGAGAGATTTGGAAATGGATTCTGGGGGAGGAGGCTAAGGGTCACAGACCCTTACCCCCTCCCCCAATCCCATATATTTTTCCCGTAGGGGGCAGTTCCCGGCTCCTCCAACAGGAGTTTCCGCATCTTCGGAAGAGATACTGGTGAAAACATCTTTGGGCGCGCGGTTACTTTTGTGCTTCGATAGGTCGAGTTACCGAGAAAATGATAGCTCTTCTAAGACACCTGTTAGCAAAAGCTAAAAGCCCTGCAGCCCGGGGGGAATATTGGGAAAGGGTTTTTTGAGAAGAAGATAAAGGATAAAGGAGAGCAAATATATACCATTAAGTATAAACCACGGATGGAAAGAGACGTGCAAGATATTTTTATCAAAAAGATGGAACTCCAAGATAATCATTTGCTTATCTGGAATGAGAGGGATGATAAATTCATAGTAAATCTTAAAACCAGGCAAGTTAAACCAAAAAATAAAGTTTATCGGATCTGAGAAAATCCGAGATTATATAAGACCAGAAAAAGGTAGACGAACAAACGGGTGCTCGACTTTCGGTGAGGTTGCATCTGATTCCCCTCTCTCTGACTTTCCGCACCAGCCGTCGCCCCCGGATCGCCAAAACCAGGAGCTCCAGAAAAATAAGAAAAAAATGCCTTATCGCGGATGCGGCCGAGTCACTTCTTTTTATAGACGCCCTCAAATGGTAGAGGCCCCAGGCTATCATGGCATTTGGGAGCTTTGACCACGGCTTTATTCCCCTGAAACGTGATAGTCAGGGGGCACTTTTTATCACTATCTACATAAGGAAGCGGTGTTTCCCTTCAGGTCGGCCACGCCTGACATGCCCCCGGAGCGGCCGTCCGCCCATATATTTGCACTAATTTTAAACAAAACCGCTCCCGGTTGCTGCCACTTGGAGATGGTCAATCCACGGAGAACCGCTTTGTCCCGGCACTCATAGTCTCCATAAATATCGGCCGCCAACGCATAACTCACACCCAGGAGCCAAACCGCCAGACCAAGGACTATCATCGCTTGTCGTCTTAAACTCATCGCCGCTTCCTCCATTGCTGGTAAGGTTTTGCTTGGGGAGTCGGGAAGTGGCCCGGAGGGTCATGAGGGTCCAGGCACAATTCTTCAAGCCGCTTTTCTATGCGCCTGATGATAACCTTATCAAGGAGTTTTAAAGTCTTTTTGGCTTGATGACTAAGCTCCACGCCATAGCTCATAAGCCCAGTTCCTTTTTCACTTCCTCCCAAGGGGTAAAATATGACTTGTCGCCGCGGCGCAATGCCTCCCGGCCTTCCTCCAAGGCTGCTTGCTCCTGTGAGCTGAGGGGCTCGGTATCCGGTTCCTCGTGCCGGTAATAGAGCAGGTCCACAAATTCTCTCAGCAGGTCCGCTTCCGGCCCTTGGGCTACTGCTTTGACCTTATTCAACAAATCCTGGTCTATACCTGTTTCCATCGGGGCACCTCGTTCATGGGACAACACAATTCTTAACATTCTTAAAGAACTTCTTGACCACCCGCTGCTTCTTCAAACCTGCCGTACCTGCAGGCCAGAGTAGGCAATACCAGGAGATTTAGGGCGGTCGAGGTAACCAGCCCGCCTAAAATTACTATGGCCATGGGCCCGACAATCTCCTGGCCTGGCATCCGGCTGCCTATGGCCAGGGGCAGTAATCCCAGGGCCGTGACCAGGGCGGTCATCAGTATTGGCGCCAGCCGCTCCGAAGCCCCTCTGACCGCTGCTTCCGGGCCCCAGTTCAGCCCTTCCACAGTCACCAGATGCTGATAATGTGACAGCATCATGATGGCATTGCGCAGGGTGATGCCAAAGACGGTGACGAAGCCCACCAGGGAGCCCAGAGACATCGTCCGGCCGGTAAGCAGTACGGCCAGCACCCCGCCCGCCAAGGCGAAGGGCAGGTTAATCAAGAGCAGGGAGACGTTGCGCCAATGCCCGACGACGGCAGAGACCAGCAGGACTATGCCCACAGCGGCCAACAGGGAATGGAAAAGCAAATCCCGCTCGGCCCTGGTCTGGGCCTCGGCAGTGCCGCTGAATTCCACATAGGTGCCAGGAGGAAGATTAATCTGAGAAAGGATGCGCCTCTTGGCCTCTGCCATAAAAGCGTTGCTGTTGCCACTGGTGACATTACAGGTGACGGTCTGAACGCGCCGGGCGCCCTGGTGCAGAACGACGAAGCGGCCCGAAGTCACCCTGATGTCGGCCAGTTCCTTCAAAGGCAGAAATGTCCCGCTAAGACTGCGGACCGGCAATTTGCCGATGGCCACCACCGTCCGCCGCTCCTGGGGCGGTAGAACCACCGTGGTGTCGAAGACGCGCTCTCCCTGGTAAATCTGGCCCACCAGACTCCCCTGATAGGCGGTGTGGACGGCGTCCAGCACGCTCACCGGGTCCAGCCCCCAGCGCGGCAATGCGGCTTTCTTGAGGTGAATGGCAACTTGGGGGGCGCCGGTCATGGAACGCACTTGGACATCGGCCGCTCCGGGAATCTTTTGCAGCGCCGCTGCAATCTCCTGTCCTTTCTGGTCCAGGACGTCCAGGTTATTGCCGAAAACATTGATAACCACCGCGGCCCGGTAACCCGAGATCGTTTCCTCCAGGCGCTCGGTCAGGAAGGTGTTGACGCTGAAAGTGGCACCGGGGATTTGTTCCATTTTGCGGCGGATTTCCGACTCGGCCGACGCCGGTTGATGGTCAGGATTGAGGCTCACGTCCATTTCACTGGCATTAGGTCCGCGAGGTTCGCCCCCGGCTTCGGCCCTGCCGGCTTTCTGAGCGATGCTCATCACATAGGGAAGTTTTTGCAGTTCCCGGGTCACCCGGTCCCCTAAACGCAAGGATTCCGCCAGCGACGTGCCGGGGGCCATAACCATATGGACAATCATGTTGCCTTCCCGGAACTCGGGCAAAAAGCTGCTTCGCAAAAAAGGCAGGGCGATTAGGGCGCTCCCCATCAGCACGAGAACGCCCAGGGTCACTAGACGTGGGTGGCGCTCAACCCGGCCCAGCAGGCGGACATATCCGGCCTTCAGACGGCTTATCACCGGCGGCTCTTTCGGCGGCAACTCACCCCGGCCTAATAACAGCAGGCATAAGCCCGGGGTGACGGTAAGCGCGACCAAAAGTGAGGCCAGCACCGCCAGGATATAAGCCACTCCCAGGGGTGAGAAGAGCCGGCCCGCTACCCCTGACAGAGTTAGGATAGGGAAAAAAACCAGGATCACAGCCAGGGTGGCAAAAACTACCGCGCTCCGCACCTCCAGGGAGGCAGACAGGATAACCTCCAGCACCGGAAGGGGATGCTCCTGTCCCCGGTTTTCCCGCAGCCGCCGGTAGATATTTTCCACATCGATTACCGCATCATCGACGATTTCCCCGATGGCGATGGCCAAGCCGCCCAGGGTCATGGTGTTGAGGCTGAAGCCAAGACGCTCCATGACGATTGTCCCGGCCAGCAGCGAGAGCGGAATGGCGGTGCAGGAAATGGCGGCAGTCCGGAAATTGAACAGGAACAGAAACAGCACGATTACGACCAAGGCGGCCCCGATGGCCAGGGCCGACACGACATTGTGAACGGCAGTGTGGATAAAGGTCGCCGGGCGGAAAAGACTTGCGTGCAGGACAATGCCTTCCCTTTCGAGGTCCGGACGCAGTTCCTGGAGCGCCCGGTCCAGCCGCCGCGTCACTTCCAAAGTGTTGGCCCCGTATTGGGCATCCATCAGCATCACGATTCCGGGCTGTCCATTAATCAGGCCGGCCCCGATGGGAGGCTCCTGGGCTGCGGTCACGGTCGCCACGTCCCCCAGCCGCACGCTGGCCCCCCGCCGGTGCAGCAGGACGACGCCCGCCAGTTGGGCCGGCGTCAAAGCCTGGCCTTCGGTTTGCAGGACCAGGCGCTGATTGGGATTTTCGATGAAGCCGGCCCCCCGGACCCCGGTGGCCCGGCGCGCCGCAGCCAGCACTTCATTCAAGCCCAGGCTATACTTTATCAGGCGTTCCGGCCTGACCTGAATCTGGAATTGCTTGATCCCTTCCCCGAAGCTGATCACCCCGGCGACGCCGGGCACTGCCAATAGGCGAGGCTTCACCAGCCAGCGGGCGATGGTGCGCACCTCCATCAAAGAACGGCTGGAGGACGTCAACCCCAGCTCCAGCACATTGCCGGTGGAGGAAGTGAGCGGCGTCAGCACCGGTAGCTTGGCCTCCAGGGGTAGTTGACCAGGCAGCGACACCAGCCGCTCCGCCACCAGTTGCCGGGCCAGATAAACATTGGTGTCTGGAGAAAAATTGACCTTGATGGCCGACAACCCCTGGATAGAACTCGAAAGCACGGCGGAAATGCCGCTGGCGCCGATGACCGCACTTTCGATGGGCCGGGTAATCAGGGCCTCCACCTGTTCAGGGGACAAGCCCGGGGCTTCGGTGCGGATTGACACCTGGGGTAAGGCAAACTCGGGAAACACATCGTATTTAGTGCGGCTGAGACGATAGAAACCATAGGCCATGACGACGATGGCCATGGCCATGACGGCGCCGCGCCGCCGCAGGGCAAAGCGGATAATATTTGTAAGTAGTCCGGGGTCTGAGGATCCCATACCATCTACCCTTTAATCGGTGTCCTCTTCTTTACCCTGGCCTGCCTTGGACCGGGGAATCAAGGCCTCGGATAGCAAGGCCTGGGCTCCCTGGACAACTAGGCATTCCCGTTCGGTGAAACCGGTGGAAACGAAATAGCCCTCGGGCAGCGGGGTGCCCGTGTCGACCGGCCTGGCCGTGAAGCGGTCGGGGCCGGTCTGGACAAAAACCATGGCCAGGCCATTCTGCCAAGTCACGGCATCCGCCGGAATGAGAAAGCCCTTGATCCGGGGCCCGGCAGGGATTTGAGCTGCGACATTCATACCAGCCTGCACCTGGCCGGCGTGGCCGGTTACGCCATAGAAGAAGCTCAGCCCCTGAATGTGGGGGTCAGTCCGCGTGGCCGGGGAAACCAGGCTGGCGGCCAACCATGTTTGGTTGGGTAGCTGAATAGCGATTTTATGCGGCATAGGGGCAAGCTTTTCACCGGCGGGCAGGGTGACCTGCACCAAAAATTCCTCTTGATTCAGCAACCTGGCCAAGGCCGGAGAGCCGCTGACCACCCATCGGGAAATCACCGCTCCCCATAGTTGCCGCACTGCACCTTCCAAGGCCCGCTGGCTTTCTTGGGAAGCCCGCAGATTATTCCGATCTTCTTGCCAGGTGCTCTCCGCCGCCTGGAGGGCTTTGAGGGACACGTTCTGGTTCTGAACATGAAGCGCCTTGAGGCGGTCGTATTCCGCTTGCGAAGCCTTGAGCCGGGCTCGGGCGTTTTCCACCTGGGCCCTGGCCTGGGCCAAGCTGCGGCTCTGGTCGGCCAGACCTTGGAGCGGCAGCACCGTGCCATAGGCCCGCAGTTCCTGTGCATGGGACACCTGGGTCATCGGAGCCGTGACGATGCCGGCCTTTTCCTGGGCCGATTTCTCCAGGGGGACGACCATGGCCCCCGGCTTCTCGCCGGCCCCAACTGGCCATGGCCCCCACAAACCCAGGAGGACGAGCACTATGACGACGATTATTGGCCGAAGAAGGTAAGGGTTTTTCAAGGGTGAGGTTCTCCTTGGCGCGGGGAGGTTTGCAGGCCAGTGGGGACACGCACGGAAGTCCCCAGCGGTGACTTTATGGCATCTTCCAGGAGGCCCAGGGCCTGTTGCGCCTGGTAGAAAGTTTGGAGCCGGTCCAGGGCCGCTTTATTCAAGACCAATTGGGTGCTGAGCAAGGCCAGGCGGTCGCTTTCGCCTGCCCGCAAACTGCGCTCCGCCGCCTGTTCCTGGGTCTTCTCCGCCGCCTCCAGGGCCTCGGCGGTCTTCAGTTTCCGGAGCGTCTGGAAATACCCGGCCAGGCTCCGGTCCAGTTCCGCAATGACCCGGGCTTGCAAAGCGGTAAAGCGGGCGGCGGCTTCCTGGCGCCGCGCCCTGGTCTCGGCAATGGGCCCCTGGTTTTGGTTTAGCACGGGCAGCGTCACAGAAAGACCAAAAGTCCATTTATTCTCGGCGTCATCAAAATGATAGCCCGGCCCCAGGTGCAGGTCCGGGTATTGTTTGGCGATCTCCAGTTGCAGGGCGCTCTGGGACGCCTCATAACCCGCCAGGGCGGCCAGGATATCCGGACGGCTCAGCAGGGCCTGCCGCCTGACCTCGGGCGATAGCGGCTTGGGTGGAAGCTGTTGCAGAAAGGCAAAGGAAATCTCCACCGGTTGCAAAGCGCTCACCGGCAAACCCAAGGCCGCGGCCAGCCGCACGCGATTCTCAGCCGCTTGCCTTTCGGCTTCCTGGAGCAACAGAAGGGTCTGGTCCAGGGAAATCTGGCCCTGGGTAAGGTCCGGCCTGGGAATCTCCCCTTGGGCCAACCGCGCCGCCAAAGCCTGGGCCAGCTCTTCCTGGACCGCAACTTGCCGCTTAAGCAGGCTGGCGCTTTCCCGGCTCAGGTAAAGGTCCAGGAGGGCCGTCCGTAAACGGCTGCGTACCTGCCAGGCGGCGGTGGCGATATCCAGATAGGCCGCCTCAGCCAGATGCCCGGCGCGGGCCAGGCGATAGCCGCGTTTGCCTGCGGTCTCAATGGGAATGTCCAGGGAGGCCCCGTAAAGCCAGGGATTGGCCGCGCCCGGGTTGCTGATAAAGCCGGGCGCCGCAGAGATGCTCGGGTTCGGACGCTGCCCGGCGGTGATCTTGCCGGCCTCGGCCACCTGCCACCGGGCGCGAGCCACATCCAGATCCGGATGATAATAGAAAGCTGTGAGGGCGAGCATGGAGAAATCCCAGGAACGCGGCGGCCAGGAAGTGAGTTGGCGGTGCAGGTTGGCTTCGATGAAGTCCTTGAGTTTAGGATCGTCCAGACGGCGGTCTTCCAGAGCAGCGGCGGTTTGCGCCGGCGACAGGGGGCGGGGATGGAAAGAAGCACAGCCCGCTGTCAATAAGGCAGCGATGCTTGACCAGATAAAGAGCCGGCCCCGCCTGTCCATGGTTGATCAACTCCCGTCGAGATAAATTGAGGTGAAGCCAGTATAAACGAAAGAGCTTACCGGAAGCTTACCGGAAGATTACTTTTTAGTAATGTTAGGCTGGAACGGGCTAAGAATCAATGCCTCTGCGGGGCAGGGAGACGGTAAAAGTGCTGCCCTTTCCTGGGGAGCTCTTTACCATAATCTCTCTCCTCCATGGGGCCAAGCTCACTCGAAGTTCATAAATCAGTCAGATTATAAATTCGTTTTTATCGGTGGCTGAAGCCCTCCTCTCGGGCAAAAGCCAGGGTGGCAGCCAGCATAAATGCTAACGCCAAAATCCGTACCAAAATCTTTCTCATGATTCCCTCCTCTTAATAATTAGTCAATCTCAAGGGGCCACGAAGATACCCCGGAGATTTACTGATAAACGGGCGATAATAATTACCACCGGGGCCGTCAGTCCCATGGTTGCATCATCGCAATGTAGGGCTGAGACTTTCAAATGAAGAAAAGCTCATGGCCGATCTTGGGAGCATGGGGGACACCTTTACTGTGCAGTAAAATTTCATCATAGATTGCCTGGCGGCCCTGATAAGGGCGCCAGCGGACGTTATGAAACTCCATCCGCCGCATATCCGTGTCCAGGAACGTCGCCAGGGCGAGGGAGAGGTCTTGAAACCGGAGGCGACCCCAGGGGCCGAAGGCGAGATTCTGAAAATTGGCCATGAGCGGTAAACGGCGTCCAGTTTCCCGCTTTTCATTAACATGTTGAAAGATGGCCTGCCCATCGAAGCTGGCGTTGCGGAAGTCGGCTTCACCTTGTATTTCCGCGTGGTTGAAAAGAACCTGGCCGACGAACCGGGCTTTTTCGAAAAGGGCCGCTTGGATAAATCTGGCAAACGAGAAATTCCTTATGGATAGGTGATTTCAGTACTACCGGATTGATGGATTCGTCGTTCATGGGATGCCCTTCGGAGACTCAAACTCCGCCAACCTGGCTTTGAGTTCCTGTTTCAAGTCAATCATCTTGGTCTCCCATTCGCTTATATACTTGGCGCGGTCAATTTGTGAGAGACTTTCCAGGGAGGCGATCACAGCCTCGATTTCCCGAGAGGCTTGCTGAATCAAGTGCAGCTGGCGCTGTACTTCCGGTTCGGGCAGGCTTTTAAGCATCCGGGAACTGAAGCCGCCAATAACAATATTAGCATTGCGGATATGATGGGCAAGGGTGACCATTAGTTCCTGCAAGGTCTTCAGGGCTACCTGGCGGCGCTGGGATTCTTCCTTCTTTAAATACCAGGCTCCCAGAAAAAGGCCGGCAACTCCCCCCATAAAAGCGAAAGCCCCTCCCATAGCCAGCCCTGCTAAGCTGAAAGCCTGCTTTAATTGCATCCCCCAAAGGTTAATTCCCATGATGGCATGCGTATGTTGAGGACCCAAGAGATAGGCGAGCATGGCAAATGGATGCATGAGCAGATATCCCGCTGCCATCCCCGCCAGGGTGAACCAGATTATTTTAGTTTTTTGCATGAGGATTCATCGGGTTATCGGGAAATCAAGTGTTTCCTGCTATTTTTCCGTCAGGGCCTCAAATCCGGCGACAATATCCAGGAGTTCTTCAGTGATGGTGCTCTGGCGCAACTGGTTGTATTGCAGCCGCAGTTCCCTCAGGCGGTCTTCGATGTTGTTTTCCGCGGCCTGCATGGCCGCGAGGCGGGCCGCGTTTTCACTGGCCAGGGACTCGGCAAAGGCCCGGTACAGGGAAACAAAAAGGTACTGGCCCAACAGCGCGTAAACCAACCGGGGCCGGGCCATGGTGAAGGTGGGCAGGACCCGGGAAGGCCAGGGCTTTTGCCCCAGGCTTTCCAGCCAGTCCAGGTCCACGGGCAGCAGCGGCATGGCCTGGGGCCGGTAAGTAGCGCCGGAGACCGGTTGCTGATGGAACAGCATGATCCGGTCTATTCCCCCCGGGCACTGCCAGGCCTCGATTTGCAGCAATAATTCCTGGACCCGGGAAGTGATGCCGCCCACTGCGCCGGGCACGGCAAAATGGGATTCCACCTGTTCTCCCGCCTCCTCCAGGCGGGAGACGGCCCGGGCGCCCACGGCAACGACGGCGCGGTCCTTTTGCGCCACTTGCAGTTCCTTGAACTTGTCCAGGGCAAAGGACACCAGCAGTTCGTTGAACTGGCCGCACATGCCCAGTTCCGAACCGAAGACAATCGCGCCCAGGCGCCGGCCGGGAGCGGGCCGGGGCTGCGTATTTTCCTCTCTGCGGCCGCGCATTACTATCTGGATGCCCATCTCCACGGTGCGGCTGTACTGGCGCAGTGAGGCCACGGCCTTTTCATATTGCCGGATGCTGACCGCGGAAAGGGTTTTCATGGTTTTCACCACTTCCCGCAGGTCTTCCGTGACCCCGATTCTTCTTCTCAATGACTCAATGGTTTCCATGGACCTGCCCCAGAGAGGACTGGACGACCTCCTTGATTTTCTCCAAAATAAGGTGCCGCTCCTCATCGCTTAGATGTTCCCCGGCCTCGATGCGCCGGCAGGGCTCCGGGAGCTGTTCGCAGAGCATTTTTCGCACCGCCTTTTCGGCGGCCGCCACCTGCTCCAGGGGAATGTCGTCGAACAAGCCCTGGGTCACCGCCAGCAGCACGCCGATCTGGTGGGCCACCGGCATGGGATCGAACTGGGCCTGTTTGAGCACCTCCCGGACGCGGTAGCCGTGCTCCAGGGTCTTGCGGGTGCGTTCGTCCAGCCGGGTGCCGAAGCGGGAGAAAGCTTCCAGCTCCTGGAACTGGGAGTACGTCAGGCGGAGGTCCCCGGCCACGGCCCTATAAGCAGGCAACTGCGCCTTACCGCCGACTCGGGAGACGGATTTACCCACGTCCACTGCGGGGAAGATTCCTTTCTGAAATAAGCCGGGCGTGAGGTAAATCTGCCCGTCGGTGATGGAGATGAGATTGGTGGGAATATAGGCCGCGATGTTCTGGGCCTCGGTCTCCACCACGGGCAGGGCGGTGAGCGAACCGCCGCCGTGCTCCGGCCGCAGGTGGGTGGAGCGCTCCAACAACCGGGAATGGATATAAAAGATATCCCCGGGATAGGCCTCCCGGCCGGGAGGACGCCGGAGCAGCAGGGACAGCTCCCGGTAGGAGCGGGCGTGATTGGTGAGATTGTCATAAATGATCAGAACGTCCCGCCCTTGCTCCATAAAATATTCGGCCATGGAGGTGGCGGCATAGGGCGCCACGAAATGCAGCCCTGGCAGGGCCTCCCCCGGGGCCACCACCACGATGCAGTAGTCCATGACCCGCTGCTCTTTAAGGTCGGCGATCAACTGGGCCACCGCGGTGTCCCGCTGACCGATAGCGCAGTAGACACCGATGACTCCTGTCTCCTTTTGATTGATCAAAGTGTCCAGGACGATGGCGGTCTTGCCCGTCTGCCGGTCCCCCAGGATCAGTTCCCGCTGGCCCCGGCCGATGGGCACCAGGGCGTCCACCACCTTTAATCCGGTTTGCAGAGGCTCGGTAACGGGGGCCCGATCCATGATGGCCGGCGCCTCCCGTTCCACCGGGCGGCGCTCCAGGGTGCGCACGGGTCCCAGATTGTCCAGGGGGCGGCCCAGGGCATCCACCACCCGGCCCAGCAGCGCCTCTCCCACCGGCACGTCCAGCACCCGGCCGGTGCGCCGGGCCTCGGCCCCGGCCTTCAATTCTCCCATTTCTCCCAGGAGAACGACCCCCACTTCGGCGGGGTCCACGTTGAAGGCTACTCCTTCCAACCCTCCGGGGAAACGGATCAGTTCCTCCGCTTTCACCCCGGGCAAGCCCTCCACCAGGGCGATGCCGTTGCCCACGGAGCGGACCCGGCCCACCTCCCGGGTTCTGAGTCCAGGTTTATGGGCGCTTAACACCCGTTCCAGGACCGAAGCGGTCTCGTCCAACAGGGCCTGCAGTTCCGGCGGGTCCTGGTTCATGCCGCCTCGCTCTTCTCCAACTGCTGGAAGGCCTGGGAGAGGTCCTCATCCAGGCTGTCCAGGAAGCTTCCCAGACTCCAGGCGAGCTTGCGGGAGCTGGTAAGCAGTTCGATCCCCGCCAATAGTTCCCCGGAAGTGGTAAACCGCAGGGCCAGGTCCCGGCCGAACTGCTCTTGAACCCGGGCGGCGATCTTTTGCCGGGCTTCCTCGGACAACTCGAAAGCGGTGGTGACCAGCAGCTCGCCCCCCGTCTCCTGGAGGGATTCCCGGATGGCCGCCTGTTCCTCCGGGGGCAACTGCCGGAGGTGGTCCAGAAAGACCTCGGTCAGACGCTGCTCCAACTCCAGGCCGGCCATTTCCTGCAAGGCCCGGCGGGAGGTCTCTATTACCTCCTGGCCCAGCCGCTGCTTCAGGTTCTGGAGAAAGGTCTCCTTTTCCCGCTGCAAGGAGGCGGCCCACTTTTGGCGAATCTGCTCCACGTCTTCCCTGGCCTGAGAAAACAACTCCTTCTTATGGGCTTCCGCCTGATTCCCGGCCTCGGTGAGCAGTTCCTGCCGCCGCTCTTCAATATCCCGGATCTTCTGGCGCAGGGAGGCTTCCTCTTGCTCCGCGTCCTGCCTTTTTTGCTGGGCTTCTGCGAGCTGGGCGGCGATTTTCTCTTCCCGGGCCGCCATGGCGGCCACGATGGGACCGTAGAGAAAACGCTTCAGCAGGGCCACCAAGATCAGGAAGTTGACGATTTGGGCGGCCACGGTAAACCAGTTGATCAGCACGGTCTTACCCTCCGGCCTTGGCGATCACGTAATTCCAGAAAGGATTGGCAAAGATTAGGATCATGGCCACCACCAGGCAATAAATGGCCAGGGACTCGATCATGGCCAGGCCGACAAATAGGGTGCGGGCGATGGTGGCGGCTTCGTCGGGCTGCTGGGCCATGGCCGCGAGGGCCTGGGTGATGGCCCGGCCTTAGGCCAACGCCGGACCGATGGACCCAATGGCGATAGCCAGGCCGGCGATGATGATGGAAGCCATGCCGATAAGTGAAACCATATTCATGTTTTTTCATCCTCCTTTGGTATCTCGCCTCCCCGGGTCGGTTCAGCCGGCGTTTTTATAATTTCCTCTCTCGTTTCTTCATGGGCCTGGAGGGCGGAAGCAATGTAGACGGTGGCCAGCACCGCAAAGATAAAGGCCTGGACCTGGCCGATGAGCAGTTCCAGCAATTGCATCACTAAAGGGAAAAACAAGGGCACTACCGCCAGGAGGATGGCCCCGATCATGGCGCCGCTCATGACGTTGCCGAAAAGCCGCACCGCCAGGGCCAGGGTGCGGCTCAGTTCGGAGATGATATGGAAAGGCAGCATCAAGGGTGTGGGTTTCAGGTAGTGGCTCAGGTAGCCCCTCAGTCCTTGTTGAGCAATGCCGTAGATCGGCGCGGCCACCAGCACGCAGAGGGCCAGGGCGGCGGTAGTGGATAAAGAATCGGTGGGCGGATGGTAGCCGGGGACAACAGCCAGCAAGTTGCTCACCGAGATAAAGACGAAAAGGGTGCCGATAAAGGGCAGATAGGTCCCCGGCTCCTGCTGGCTGATCTGGCGAATCTGCTCCCGCATGCCCCCCACCAGGACCTCCAGCAGGTTTTGCCAGGGAGAAATTTTGGCGTCCGTGGACAGCCTGCGGGTTGCCAGCCAGGAGCCCAGCACCAGGAGCGCCATCACCAGCCAGGTATAGAGGATGGTGGCGTTAAACAGCACCGGCCCCTGTTGCCAGAGGACCCAGTTATCTAAACTGATTTCCATGGAAGTCCGCCTATTGGTCCTTTTCGATTTTTTTGCGTTCCTGGCCCACCCAATACCAGGCGTTCAGCGAACCCAGGATGATGCCGCCCAAGAGCAGCATCAGGGTCCAGGAGTAGCGGCTGGGCCAGGTGCGGTCGATCCAGGCCCCCAGCAGCGCCCCGCCCAGGGTGGGCAGCGCTACCGACCAGCCGATGAGGCCGAACATGCCCAGGCCGAACCATACCCCTCGCGGTTTGCGGCCTTTGGCCTTCAGCTTCCGCTCTTCTTTGAGGCTTGCCTGCCGGGAAAATTCTTCCCTAGCCGACGGCCTTTCCTCGGGCAAATCATCCATGGTTATTGCCCTCTTCCTGCTCTTCTTTTTCGATGGCCTTGTGTTCCCGGCTGATCCACAGCCAAGCGTTGATACAGCCGATGACCACTCCCATGATCAGGCAATTCAGGGTCCAGGAATGCGTGCCCGGCCAATGCTTATCAAGCCAGATTCCCAAAGCAATGCAGACCAACGTAGGCAGGGCTACCGACCAGCCCACCAGGCCGAACATGCCCAGGCCGAACCATACCCCTCGCGGTTTGCGCCTTCTGGCCTTCAGCTTTCGGGCCTCTTTGCGGCTCACCTGCCGGAAGAACCTTTCCCCAGGCCTTTTCTCAGGAGCATCCGGTTCAGGCATATTCCTCCAGTTTGAGGAAGCGCCGGATGAAATTGGCTTCCAGGTTGGCCAGGGCCGAACGGGCTCGCTGTTCCTGGTCGGTCAGGACCTTGAAGGTCTTTTCCACGGTGGCCCTGAGCATGCCCAGTTCCGGTCCCCGCACCGCCTGGCGGGTGGAAACCAGCACCTCCGGGCCGCACTTCACCAGGATGCCTTCATCCACCGCCAGAAACTCCTCGTTTCCGTCTGCGGCTTTCACAAAGGAAAGCAGGCCGGGCGCCAGCGCGGCCACAAAGTCGATGTGCCGGGGTAAAAGGCAAAAAGAGCCGTTTTCCGCTTCCGCCGTCACCTTGACGACTTCCTCCTCCAATAAGACTTCCGTAGGCAGCAGCACTTTCAGTTTCATGGTTTCCTGGCCTCGTCGATCTTGCCGATCATATACAGGGAGCTTTCGGGATAGTCGGCGAACTCGTCGTTCAGGATGCGCTCGCAGCCATCCAGGGCCGCGTCCAGAGGGACCAACTTGCCCGCTTGGCCGGTGAACTGTTCGGTGCTGAAAAAGGGCTGGGTCAGGAACCGCTCCAGCCGCCTCGCCCGGAACACGGTGCGCCGGTCCTCCTGGGAAAGCTCCTCCAGGCCCAGCATGGCGATGATGTCCTTCAATTCTTCGTAGCCGGCCAGGGTGCGGCGGACCTCCTGGGCAATATGGTAATGCCTGTCCCCGGCGATGGGCGGCACCAGCATCTTGGAGCCCGACTGCAGGGGATCCACGGCGGGATAGAGCCCTTCGCTGGTCCGTTTCCGGGACAGGACGATGAAGGAAGAGAGGTGGGCAAAGGTATGGGTGGCCGCGGGATCGGTGAAATCATCCGCAGGCACGTACACCGCCTGCACCGAAGTGATGGCCCCGGACGCGGTGCTGCAAATGCGCTCCTCCAACTCCGCGATCTCCGTGGCCAGGGTGGGCTGGTAGCCCAGGCGGGAGGGCACCAGGCCCATGAGTCCGGAAACCTCCGAGCCCGCCTGGATGAACCGGAAGATGTTGTCGATCAGCAGCATGACGTCCTGCCTGGCGTCGTCCCGGAAGTATTCCGCCATGGTCAGGGCCGCGTGCCCCACCCGGAAGCGGGCCCCGGGGGGCTCGTTCATCTGCCCGAAGACCATGACGGTGCTTTCCAGGACCCCGGCTTCAGCCATGGCCCGATAGAGTTCCTCGCCCTCCCGGCAGCGTTCGCCGATGCCGCAAAAGATGCTGATACCCTGGTGCCGCCCCACCGTGTTGTGGATCAGCTCGGTGATCAGCACGGTTTTGCCGACGCCGGCGCCGCCGAAGAGCCCGCCCTTGCCGCCCCGCTCCAGGGGGGCCAGCACATCTATGGCCTTGATGCCGGTTTCAAAGATCTCGGAGACCACGGTACGCTGGATCAGAGGTACGGACGCCTGATGAATGGAGCGCCATTCACCCCCCAGGACTTCCTCCTTCTCATCGATCACCGCGCCGAAGACATTGAACATCCGGCCCAGGAGTCTTTTCCCTACCGGTACTTTCAAATGATGGCCCAGGTCCAGGACCGGCGAGCCCCGGGCCAGTCCGTGGGTGGGCGTCAAAGCGATGCCCCGGACGATCTCGGAGCTCAGGTGGGTCACCACTTCGATGACGATGCCGCCGTCGGGTCCGGCCGATAACTGGTGGTTAAGAGCGGGAAGCCGTTGGGAAAAACGCGCATCCACCACGCTGCCGCGGATGGACACCACCATGCCCTCATCAGTCCTGTCCCGGTCAAGTGGTTCGCTCATGGGATCACTCAAATAGTGGTAGAGGTGAATCTTTGCTTGTTCACCTCGGAATTCCATTTCCACACGGTGAAAATGCACGGGTAAATCAGGAGTTCCATGATAAAGGAGGTAAGCACCCCGCCCACCATGGGGGCGGCGATGCGTTTCATCATATCGGCCCCGGTGCCCGTGCTCCACATAATGGGGAGCAGGCCCATGAGGATCGCCATGACGGTCATCAATTTGGGGCGCAGGCGTTTTACCGCGCCGTGCATCACCGCCTCTTCCAGGTCATCCAGATTGGTCATGCGCCCTTCATCTATGGCCCGATGATAGGCAATATCCAGGTAGAGCAGCATCACCACCCCGGTTTCGGCGTCCAGTCCGGCCAGGGCGATGAGGCCCACCACCACGGCCACGCTGACGTCGTAATGAAGCACGTAAAGCAGCCATACCGCGCCAACCAGGGAGAAAGGCACTGCCAGGAAAACGATGGCCACCTTCATGAGTGACTGGGTATTGACATACAGCAGGATGAAGACCAGCACCAGGGCGATGGGGATGATCAGCTTCAGACGCGCCCTGGCTTCTTGCAGGTATTCAAATTGGCCGCTCCAGATGGTGCTGTAGCCGGACGGCAGCTTGATGGCGGCCTTGATCGCCTCTTTGGCTCTGTTGACGTAAGTGCCCAAATCGATGCCCCGGATATCCACAAAGATCCAGGCGGTGCGCCGTGCCCCCTCGGTCCGAATCATAGGGGGACCCAGGGTGGTGCGAATTTTCGCCACCTGCTCCATGGGAACCTGGGCCCCGGTGGGAGTGGGGATAAGGATGCGGCGCAAAGCCGCGGGCCTTTCCCGGTAGTCCTGAAAATAGCGCAGGTTCACGGTATAGCGCTCCAGACCCTCCACCGTCTGGGTAATGTCCATGCCCCCCAGAGCGCTCATGATCACGTCCTCGACATCTCCTACATTGAGGCCGTAGCGGGCGGCCGCATCGCGATCGACTTCGAAGTCCGTGTAATATTGGCCGAGAACCCTTTCGTAGTAGGCGCTGACGGTGCCGGGAAGCCCTTTGAGAACGGCCTCCGCCTGCGTCGCCAGTTTGTCGAGGACATTCAGGTCCGCACCGACAAATTTTAGGCCCACCGGCGTCTTGATGCCGGTGGAGAGCATGTCGATGCGGGTCCTGATGGGGTAGGTAAAGGAATTGGCAATGCCTGGAAACTTGATGGCCGCATCCAGATCCCGGATGAGGTGATGCATGGTGTAGCCCGGCCGCCAATATTTTTGGTCTTTCAATTTAATGACAGTTTCGATCATGCTTAGAGGCGCCGGGTCCGTGGCGGAGTCGGCGCGCCCCGCCTTGCCGAAGACATATTCCACTTCGGGGAAGGTGCGGATAATGCGGTCGGTCTGCTGCAGGAGCGCCGTGGCTTCGGTGTAGGAGATGCCCGGCATGGTGGTGGGCATGTACAGCAGGTCGCCTTCATCCAAAGGCGGCATGAACTCGGTGCCCAGCTTTGAGGCGGGATAAAGGGTGATCACCATCAGGAGCACCGCCAGCACAATGGCGGTCTTGCGGAACCGCAGCACAAACGCCAATACGGGATGATAAAGGGCCATGGTTATGCGGTTCAAAGGGTTGCGCTCTTCTTTGGGGATCTTGCCGGTGATGAAGTAGATCATCAGGATGGGGACAACCGTAATCGCCAGGAGCGCCGCGGCCGCCATGGAAAAAGTCTTGGTGTAGGCCAGGGGCTTGAAAAGCCGGCCGCTTTCCCCGGTCAGGCCGAAAACAGGGAGGAAAGACACAGTGATGATCAGTAAGGAAAAAAACAGAGACGGCCCCACCTCCTTGGCTGCATTCACGATCAAGGGCGCGCGCGGCGTTCCGGGCGGGGCGTTCTCGATATGTTTGTGGGCGTTTTCGATCATGATCACCGCCGCGTCCACCATGACCCCGATGGCGATGGCGATGCCCCCCAGGCTCATGATATTGGCGTTGAGTCCCATCTCGTACATGACCATCAAGGCCATGAGGACCCCTAGAGGCAAGGTGACGATGGCCACCAGGGCGCTGCGGATGTGCATCAGGAAGACGATGCACACCAGGGAGACGATTACCATTTCCTCAATCAGCTTGCCTTTCAAGGTTTCGATGGCCCGCTCGATGAGCGCAGAGCGGTCATAGGCGGGAATGATCTGCACCCCGGGAGGCAGGGAAGGCAAGAATTCCTTTATTTTCTCCTTCACCCGGTTGATGACCTCCAAGGCGTTTTTGCCGAAGCGCTGGACCACGATGCCGCCCACCACCTGGCCCGTGCCGTTGGCTTCGGCGATGCCCAACCTGAGTTGCGGCCCCAAACTGACTCTGGCGATATTCTTGATCTGTATGGGCGTGCCTTTGCGGTCGGTGCCCACCACAATGCTTTCCACATCCCTCACGCTTTTGATATACCCCAGTCCCCGGACCAGAAACGCGGTTTCCGCCTGCTCGATGATCCGGCCCCCCACATCGTTGTTGGACATCTGGATGGCCTGTTTCACTTTGGAGAGAGGGATGCCGTAGGAAGCCAATTTGTTGGGGTCCACCTTGACCTGGTACTGCTTTTGGAAGCCGCCCACGGAGGCAACTTCGGCCACGTCGGGCACGGTGCGCAAGGCGTAGCTCAGGTACCAGTCCTGGAGGGTCCGGAGTTGGGCCAGGTTGTGTTTCCCGGTGGGGTCCTGCAAGACGTACTCATAGACCCAGCCCACGCCGGTGGCATCCGGACCCAGGGCCGGAGTTACTCCCCTGGGCAGTTTGCCCTGGATATAACTCAAATACTCCAGCACCCGGGACCTGGCCCAGTAGAGGTCGGTGCCGTCTTTGAAAATGATATAGACAAAAGACATGGAGAACATGGATTGGCCCCGCACCACCTTGACGTTCGGGACAGCCAGCATGGTGGTGGCCAGGGGATAGGTCACCTGGTCCTCCACGATCTGGGGGGCTTGTCCGGGATATTCGGCGTAAACGATCACCTGGATGTCCGAAAGATCGGGAATGGCGTCAACCGGCAGGTTGTAAAGATGATGGATGCCGATGGCTATGATGATCAGAGTGATGAGAATCACCAGGAACCGGTTGCGGACTGCGGCTTCGATGATTTTGGCGATCATAGCCCTAAACCCTTTTTCTAATGCAGATGAATCAGGCGGCAGATTTTCACATTCCCGGCATCCCTGGCATTGATTTGCCCGGCTTTTTGGGCGGTGGTGCTCCAGGCGCCGGGGGAGTGGGGGGCGCCGCGGAAGAAGGAGCAGGGGCAGTTTCAGGTGCCATGGGAGTGGGGGCCAGCATCTTCCTGACCGCTTCCCGAATGCGCGATTCCGAATCCAGGAGGAACTGGGCCGAGGTGACCACCTCTTCTCCTCCTTTAAGGCCCTCAAGCACTTCCCGCCATTGGCCTTCTCCTTCCATGCCCACCTTGATCTCCCGAGGTTCGAACAGCCCTTTTCCCAGGGCGATGAAGACCAGGTGCTTTTCCCCGGAATCCAGCACCGCCTCCGGGGGCACCGCCACCACCGGGTGGGGCAAAGCCGACTTGATCTCCACCTGGGCGTACATTTCCGGTTTCAGTTTGATGCCGGGGTTGGGAAATCTCAGGCGCACCTTGGCGGTGCGGGTGATGTCGTTGAGGTAAGGATAGATATACTCAATCCTGCCGGTGAAGGTCTCTCCCGGCAGGTATTGCAGGGTCATGACGGCCTTCTGCCCCACCTTCACCCAGGGGAGTTCATATTCGTAAATTTCCGCGTCCACCCAGACGTAGGTGAGATCGGCCACTTCCAGTAAACTCATCCCGGACATGACATACTGGCCCTGGGTGACCAGGCGCTTGGTGACAATGCCCGTTACCGGCGAAAGCAGGTAGAGGTTCTTTTTCACCTTGCCGGTTTTTTCCAGGGCCGCGATCTCGGCCGGAGTAATATCGAAATATGCCAGGCGCTGGCGGGAGCCGGCAGCCAGGCTGCGAGCCCCTGCCGCCAGTTCCGGAAAGGGGCTCTTGCCGATGGTTTGCAGATTTTTCAAGGCCAAAAGATATTCCCTTTGGGCCGGCACCAATTCCCGGCTGTAAATACTCAAAAGCTTCTGGCCTTTTTTCACCAATTCGCCCGTAATTTTAAGGTACAGGCGGGTTACCCAGCCGTTCACTTTGGTATTCACCACGTTCAACTGCGTCTCATCATAGTTTACCTTGCCCACGGCCCGGATGGGCCGGGCCAGGGGCCGCACCTCCACCTTCGCGGTTTGCACCCCCATGGACTGCATGGTCTGGGGGTCCACCGCGATGGCGCCCGGGTGCTTAACTGCCCCTTCCTCACCCTCGTAGACCGGCTTCAATTCCATGCCCATGGCGTCCTTGCCGGGTTTATTCGAGATATAGTTTGGGTTCATGGGCGAAACCCAATACTTGATTTTGCGGCCTTTGGCTTCGGGTGCAGGGGGTGAAGGACCGGCAGCGGTGGTGTGCTGCATCAGACGGTAACCCCGCCAATAGAGCAGACCAGCAGCAAAAATCAGGATGACCAGACCTAAAATCAGACCCGGTAAAAAGCGGCGGATATTCATTTCCTGACCTCCGGCGGACGCGGCAATTCCTGGCCCACCAGCCATTCCAATTCAGCCCGATTTTCTTCAAAATTATTAAGAAATGGATGTCCCGCATCATACCGGCCAGCACTCCCACATTGTGCCGCAAATCAGGGCCAAGGATCGATTGCTGGCCGGTTCCTCCCTGCGCCTCCTGAGTTGAGGCGCTATCCGTCGGCGCGGATAACGCCCCAGGAGAGATGCCCGCCGCCTGGATCTTGAGACTTATTGGGGCACTGCGCCTAAAGCCCCTGGTTGGATGTGCGGATCAGTGTTGATGTGCTTTATGCTTTTGCACCTGGCTTTTCATCTGCTGGAGCCGCTGCTGCATCTCTTTAAGCTGCTGGGTTTGCTGCTGCTCCATCTGCGGGGTCATGGAACCCTGCATCTGCTGCATCATCTGCCCCATCTGCCCCATCATCTGCATCATCTGCTGCTGCTGTTCCGGGGTCATTTTGTGGGACATCATCATCTGGTGCATGTCACCCATCATGTTGGACATCATGCCCATGTTGTTCATCATGCCCTGTCCCATCATGTGCTGGCCGCCGGACCCCATCATGCCCCCGCCGCCGTGCATTTGGGCCGCCACCGGTCCGTAAACGAGACTCAAAGCCCCTACCAAAATCACAATCAACAGCCTTGGTTTCATGGTCAGATCATTCTCCTTTCATGGACATATCAGGGCAGGGTAATTCTTCCCTTCCCTTGTGCATTTGAACATATTGACAAAATAGTGCCCCTTTTATCGAAATCAAGGGTTCTTGGGCAGGCATTCTCTGTCCAGGGCAGTTCTCAGGGATTATGGCTATTGCTTAAGAACGGCTGAAGTCTCAGCGATCGGGCTTATTAACCGCGAAGCCCAAAGACGCCCCCAAACTGCAAACTGAAAGACTTATATTAAGGGAACTGTAACTGTAAGGAGGAAAGGGAAGTAAGGAAGGGAAAGTGGAAGGACAGGTGCGGTTGCATCTGTCCCCGGATTCCCTTATTTTACGGCGGCCTTGATGCCTTTCAGGACCTCCTGGGCGTTATCGAAGGCCCCCACATGGACCCAGACGATCTTGCGGGTTTTATCCAGAACCATCGTCACCGGATAATTGGAAAAATTTAAGGCCTCGGCAAACTTGCTGTTGGGGTCGGCAATCATGGGGAAAGGCACCTTGTAGAAGGTCTTCCACATTTTCATCGCCTTATCATCATTACCCTTGCCCACTCCCATGAACTTCAGCTTGCCTTTGAGAGCCGGGTCTTTGCCAGCCAGGTTGCACACCTCGTTTAGCACAGGAGCCTGTGCCATACAATACGGTCAGGTGTTGTTCATCTGCTCCACTACCATGCAGGGGGCTTTGATAGGTCGGATTGGGGTACTGTTTGGCAATGCGCAGTTCAGCTTCACTTTTCTTCACCCCAGCTTCAGCTCTTTTCAATCCGGGGTTAACCTGGCTGCATCCCCGCCCTTTATTGAAGACTTGCTTTTTCATTGCCAGCAGGCTGCCGAGAAATCGATGAAGGGATTTCTGACCGCTCATGACCGGGTATTTCGCAAAACCCACGATCTTGATGAACTGGCCTCCACCTGCGAGGCCGTTGACCCAACTCTGAAAGAAGTTCTGAACCCCGCCAGGGACTTGACCGTATTTGCCTGGGAGTTTCGCTACCCTGGAGAGGCTGAGGCCCCTTCTCTAGAGGAAGCCAGGCAATTCCGTGGCGTTGCCGGCGAAGTCTATCAAGCAATCCTGGCTCGCCTGCCCCAAGAAGCCCATCCATAATCCTTTGGCCACCGGTATATTTGGTCATTTTCCCATAACTACCCACAGAAGACCTCTTAGAAAATTGTCTTGAATAGCATAAATACCTGCGACTAGCTTGCCATCTGAGAGAGTTATCGCCGGCATATGGAAAAATGAAGATATGATATGGCGAGTGGACGTTTTCAGACTCGAGATAATTCTCTCAGCAGAGCAGTGATCAACCTATGCTCCTTCTGTTGTCTGGCTTAGGTCCAGGGCAAACTTAGCTTCCCGCAGCTTCCCAATGATCTGCTCCAGGGTATGACGCTTCCTGCCCATTTCCCTGCCTCCCTTGATCCACCACTCTAACAAGACATAAGGATCTTTTTTCGGGGGGCAGGCGATGAATTGGTGATTTGCGCCGATCAGGCCCAACTACAAAGATATTTATGCTCTTTGGAGGCTTTTATTGCCGGGAACTGGTGGGCGGGGCAGGGCAATCTAGCCCCGGAAGCCATGGCCTGCGGCATACCGGTGGTGAGTATCGACTCCGGCGTGAATGCGGACTATGCCCTGCCCTCGGAAACGGTTCTGAGCTGCCCCCGGGAAAATCCGAACGCATTGGCCGCAGCCTTGATCGATCTCATCAGCGAACCGGAGTTGCGGCAGCAGTTAATCTCCATGGGACTGAAACAGGCTCAGAAGTTCTCCTGGGAAGACTCGGTCAGGCAACTGGAAAATCTCTTCCAGGCGGCAATCTCCGAGACGCGGTCCGCACCCCGGGAATTGCCGCCAGTTGAGGCGGCCGTCCCGGAAGCAGAAAGCCAGATCGAGGTTTCCATTATCATTCCCGTATTCAACAACCAGAAGCTTACTAGGGATTGCCTGGCCTCCATTTATCAGCAAGCTTCCCCGGAGATATCTGATGAAATAATTATGGTGGACAACGGCTCCAGCGACGGCACCGCCGCGTTCCTGCAGCAGGAGGAAGCCCTGGGACGTCTCCGGGTCCTGACCAATCCCGTGAATCTCGGTTTTGCCAAAGCGTGCAATCAAGGGGCACTTGCCGCCCGGGGGAAGTACCTGGTCTTTCTTAACAATGACACCAAGGTCCTGCCCGGATGGCTGTTGGAACTGGCCGGCACTGCCCAAAAGGATGAAAAGACGGCAGTGGTGGGGGCCAAGTTGTTATATCCTGATGGCTCCATTCAACATGCAGGAGTAGTATTTGATGATGACAGAAAAGTTTACCATATCTATCGGAATTTTCCTCAAGACCACCCGGCGGTGAATAAGGAGAGAGAATTCCAAGCAGTAACCGCCGCTTGCGTGTTGATTAAGAAGAAGGTGTTTTTTGAGGCGGGATTATTTGACGAAAGGTATCTAAACGGCATTGAAGACCTGGATCTTTGTTTCAGGATAAGAGAGAAAGGTTATAAAGTGGTTTACAGTCCCAAGAGCGTGGTCTATCATTATGAGTCTCGCACTCCCGAAAGGTTTGCTAAAGAAACGGAGAACGCCAACCTATTTCTTGCCATTTGGTATTATGAGATAATCCCGGATCGAAATACGTTTTTCCAAGAAGATGGAGTTAAGATAACGGTTCGGCAAAGGTGACCTGCCATCCGAAAAGCGATCCACTATTTATGTTAGAGTAGTAGGCCGAAGGGAGGCACGTCATAAGCAGATACTTGCCAGCTCATTCCCTTATCACTTGGCCATCAAAGGCAGCATAATTAATCTGCATATCCTCTCCAGGTCCTTGTGGAAAGGATCATTCCATATACCTGTAACGGAGCAAGCCAGGGACCCCGCTCAAGGGAGAATAACTGTCTCAAGGCTGGCTAATCCCTCCTGGCGTGAATCCTTGCACGGCCCCTCTGGCTCTTGCCAGTAAATCCAGGTTCCCCTGGATGAGCCGTTCATGATGCGGTATTTTCCGGCTGGCGTGCAAGAGCTCCCGGCTGCGCTCGATCTGGCCCAGATAGAAATGGACCGCGGCCAGGTTGCATCAATGGCCGGCCGGAGGGCACCTGCGCCCAATGTGCGCAGATTCGCGGAGTGGATTACCTGCGCTGCGAAGAGGCACCCAGGCGGCCGCGGTGGAGCGGACTCAAAACTTTTCAATTCCATAAGCCATAGGTTGATGGCCGATGATCCAAAGGTTATCGGCGGCCCGGGTGAAGACGACGTGGAGCAACATCCGGCTTTCCCGGTTATCCCGGTAGTGTTGCGGAGTGGGGTTGATGACCATTACCGCTGAAAACTCGAGCCCCTTCACTTGGTGCGCATTGGTGACGACTACCCCCGGCTGAAACGAAAACTCCTGCCTGGCCTGGCGCCGCAAGTCCTCGAGCCTATGTCGCTGCAAATCGGCAAACACCTGGTTGGCATCCGCAATATAGCGGCAGATTACGGCCACCAGGGCTTGAGGCCGGTTCTGGCGGTAATCATTTAAAATATTGTAGGCGGTCGTGATGGTTTCTTCGTAGCTCGAAGTACGGATCACCTCCACCGGGGCCCCATCCCTTGCCACCACCATAGTCGGCTGTTCGTTCACCACCTTCCAGGCCGCTTCCATGATCGGCCGGGTGGCCCGGTACCCGACCATCAGAGTCTCGGCCTGAACTTGCCCGGCTTGCAATTTCTTTTGCTGTTCTTGGATGAAATGGGCAAACCCGGCCGGGCTTCCAAAAGTCACCTCTCCCTTGATTTTCTGGGCCATGTCGCCGCACATGGTGACACATTGCCGGTCGTCGGCTGCCGCCAGGAGGGTCGCAAGTTCGACCTGGCTCAAATCCTGGGCTTCATCCACCATGACGTGAGCATAGCCCGGACGTGCCGCGGCCACCCCCTTCAGCTGGAGGAGCCGGACCAAAAGGCCGGCATCGGCAAAGTCCACAAGCCCTTTTTCTTTCAGCAACACCTGGTGCTCCACCAATTGTCCCAGAGATTTCTTGGGCACCCCTACTGACCCCGAAAAGATTTCCTGAAGCAGCTGTCTGTCGGTCAACATCGCGTTCAGGTCCTCTTGGTGGTCATTCAGACGGGCCACCAGACGGCCCACTACCCGCCGCCACCCCTCAACTTGATTTCCGCCGGTGTCTTCAGGTTGCCTTATCAGTATCCTGAAAAAATCCTGGAATTGTGGACTATTTTTAACTTCTTCCACGAGCTTGCCTAAAGGACCGTCTTCGCCCTGAGGCAAATTTTCCAGCAACCAGGCCCTGGACTTTTCCAGGAGTTCTCCCACGTACTGCTCAATCAAGGCCAGCATAAGGGGATGCTTTTTAAGCCGGACGACTTCGTAAGGCCCTTCCTTAGACTCATACCGTAAGGTGATGCCAGCGTTGTAGCATACTTTCCCGGCCCAGCTATGGAAGGTCTCGACGTTGACCCCGGATTTGAGGCCTAAATCAGGGAGGACCCGGGAAATGTATTGTTGCAAGGAACGATTAAACATGACCACCAGAATTCGTTGCGGGAGAAAGTGGTCCGGGTTCTGGTAAGCCAAAAAGGCGATCCGGTGCAAACCGACTGTGGTCTTACCGCTCCCGGCGCCGCCCTGAAGGAGAACGGTCCCGGAATCTGGTTGGGTGATAGCCCGGAACTGTTCCCGGCTGATGAGGGACGTGATCTCGGGGAGGCGGTGGTCCTGGGCCTCTTCCTTCCGGCTGATGGCGGTTTCAGCTCCGGCCCGCCGCCAGGTGCCGTCCTCCTGCCGGACGAGGAGAATTCCCCCATCGACAATCTTTCGCAATTCTCCCTCGGCGGTATCAACTTGGCGCTTGGCAGCGACAGTTCCAGTCCGCTCTTGCCCCCGAATCAATTCCTCGTAAATTTCCCCCGCCTCGTATTCATAATAGAGGCGGGAGATCGGGGCTTCCCGCCAGTCGAGAATTAAAACTTTGTGATTGCTGTCAAAGAAAGATTGGCGCCCGAGGCAGTAGCTCCGCTCCCCCAACTTATTGTCGTCGATCTCGAGGACGGCAAAGTAGGGCTGCCTCATGACCCCATCATCCTGGTAGAGCCTTCGGGCATTTTGCTCCCGGGCTGCGCCGATGAGCTCACTGATTTCCCGCTTTTCCCGCCAGCCTTCGGCCGCCAGTTTCTGCTGTTCCAGTTCCTTGATTTCCTGGCTTTTTCCCCGCCGCAGGTCATCTTCGGCCGCTATCGTGGATTTTATCTTCCCCACTATCTCCCGGCAGCGGTTCTCTTCCTGGTCAATGAGTTTTTCAAACTTCTCCAAGCAGCGATCTCCTCCAAACAGACAAGGTGGCTCCATGGAAACAGGGCCTGTTTACTTTACCACCATCAGATAGGATTGAATCAAGTCGGCTTCGGGGTGCAGCATGAAAAATTTTCCTCTTAGGCGGTAAACCTCCCCTGACGTCCAGCAAGGAGCTAACCGCTACTTTCCTGCCACTGCCCATCATAGCATCTCCCCATAGGGGAGCCGCCGTTAAGGACCTAACGCCCACCATTAAGGGGGGCGAGGTTCCGGGGGCGCAGTATTACGACATCCATCTAACCGACGTGACGCCCGATATTAAAGAACCCGTTTATCTGCTGGGAATCCGCACCCTGTAGGTTTACACCAATCCGTTAACCCTGCAGACCGGGGTCCTGAAGCCCGGCAGGCATTACAAAATAGGGGTCGAAGCCCGGGACAATGACAAAGATATGAGCCACCGGTCCCGCAGCTAATGGATTGATTTCCGCATTTCCAAGAAAGCCCAATAATCCTTCCTGAAAAGAAATGCCTGGGAATGGAACAAAATATCCTTCCCAGGCGTTTTTTTCCTGCAGCGCCAGCTTTACAGAGTCGGCCCTGGAATCCCCTTGACCGGCAGCGGGGTTTTCCAGCAATTCCCGAAAATGCCGTTGGCAGATGGGAATGAAGGAGAATGGTCTGGTTGGTCCAAGATAGTCTTTAACTGACTCCCGAAAGGATATTTTCTTGCGTCTCCGGTATAATGCAGCTAGGGCAACAGAGGCCAAAGGCGGGGAAATCTGTCCGATAATAGTCTATTGATTAGCAGAAGAGCACTGCCAACGTGATTTAAGATTCTGATAACGAGATCCCGTTTCTCCTTTTCAGATGCGTACCTGTCCCTTATTCAATTTATTTTGGGAGAACAAAATCGATGCGGGTCTTGGTGGTGGAAGATGATGCTAAGATCGCTGCCTTTGTAGTCAAGGGATTGGAACAGGCCGGCTTTGCGGTGGATCATGCGGCCGATGGCGAAGACGGCCTGCATCTGGCCCTGACCGAGCCTTATGACGCGGCGGTCATTGACATTATGCTGCCCCAGCGGGACGGCTTGAGCCTGATCCAGGAGTTGCGGCAGCAGCAGGTGCAGACGCCGGTGATTATCCTCAGCGCCAAACGCTCGGTGGATGATCGGGTCAGGGGCCTCCAAACCGGCGGCGACGATTACCTCACGAAGCCCTTTGCCTTTGCCGAACTCCTGGCCCGGGTGCAAGCCCTCATCCGTCGGGCAGGAGGCGGCGCGGCTGCGACCCACCCCACCCGGCTGGCAACCGGGGACCTCGTCCTGGATTTGCTGACCCGAGAGGTGGTTAGGGGCGGCGAAAAGATAGATTTGCAGCCCCGGGAGTTCGCCCTGCTGGAATACCTGATGCGCCAGGCGGGCCGGGTGGTTTCCAAGACCATGATCCTGGAGCATATCTGGGACTATAGCTTCGACCCCCAGACCAACGTTGTGGACGTTTTGATTTGCCGGTTACGCAACAAGGTGGACCGGGATTTCGAAGTCAAGATGATTCAAACTATCCGGGGGGTGGGCTATGTTCTTAAAACCTCTTAGGCAACTCCGCCAAACCCTCAGCTTCCGCCTGACCCTGTGGTACTCGGCCATCTTTGTCATCAGCTCCCTGGTCCTGTTTGTTACTGCCTATCTGTTTCTGGCCAACTCCCTGCGCCAAAAAGACCAGGAAGCGATCTTGGGCAAACTCAAGGACTACCAGACGCAATACCAGGCGGGGGGCATCATCGCCCTGAGAAACGAGATCAAGTTTCAAAAATATGGCGGCAAACGGCAGGAGTACTTCGTGCGCCTGGCAGGACCGCATAACCGGACGCTGTTCTTGAGCCTGCCCGATCAATGGGCCGATTTCGACCTGGCGCCCCTGGATGGCACACCCCCCAGCGGCCAGATCTGGATGCATCTTAGGGCCCGGCATGATGAAAACGTTTTGGAGATTGTCTCGCTGCGGCTCGCCGACGGCTTTATCCTCCAGGTGGGCAAGGACACTGAAAGCCGGGAGGATTTTTTAGAAACCTTCCGCGGCATCTTTGTCGGGGTCATGCTACCGGTTATCCTCCTGGGTTTTTTGGGAGGGCAATTTCTGGCCTCCCGGGCCTTGCGTCCCATCCGGCAGCTCATCCGGACGGTCCGAACCATCACCGAGACGGGCGATGTTGAAGCGCGCATGCCGGCCACCCCCTCCGGGGATGAACTCGGAGAACTGGCCCGGCTCTTCAACCGGATGCTGGAGAAAATCGAGGCCTTGATCAAAGGCATGAAGGGCACCCTGGACAATGTGGCCCATGATCTCCGCACTCCCATAACCAGGATGCGTGGTACTGCCGAGATGGCGTTGCAAAGCCCGGAAGACCCGGCAGCCTGCCGGGAAGCCCTGGGTGATTGCCTGGAGGAATCCGAACGAATCCTTACCATGCTGAACACCCTGATGGATATTGCCGAGGCGGAGACGGGGACGCTACCGCTTAAAAAGGCTCGAGTCAATCTTGCCGGGCTGCTGGAAGACGTCTTAGACCTTTACCGTTATGTGGCCGAAGAGAAGCGGATCACAGTTATAAATGACTATCCTATGGAGCTCTGGGTAGCTGCCGATGAGAACCGTCTCCGCCAGGCCCTGGCCAACCTGCTGGATAATGCCCTGAAGTACACCCCCGCAGGTGGGCGCGTTGAAGTGAAGGCCAGGGAGGCGGACAGGGAGGCCATAGTTGCCTTCCAGGATACGGGGGTGGGGATTTCGCCGGAAGATCTACCCCGGATCTGGGATCGCCTGTATCGGGGGGACAAAAGCAGGTCGCAGCGAGGCCTAGGGCTGGGATTGAGCCTGGTAAAGGCCATTATTGAGGCGCATGGCGGCCGGGTGTTGGTTACCAGCACTCCCGGCGCCGGCTCCATCTTTGAAATTGCTTTGCCCCGATAATTTTCCGCTCCTCGATTCCCTTATCCCCTCGCACCAATCAACCTCACTGATTTGTAATGTTGTGGCAAGGTTCTGGTAATATTTCTCATGGTATAGCATCATCCAGAATATCAGGTAAAAAGGAGGAGCTTATATGAAAACCGCATCAGCCTGGGGGGGTATCCTGACTATGGTTCTCATGGTGAGCTTACCCGCTTATGCCAAGAAGGACAAGGGGCAAGCCTATCAAATCCAACCCACCGTTACCGCGGAGCAAGCCAAAGCTGCGGTCGCCTCCGCCCTGCCCCAACTGAGCCTCGGCAAGCCCTTTACCAAACAGGGGAAGAGGGGAGACATCAAGCTGGAAGTTCCCCTGAAGTGGCAGGACAAAGTGGTGGGGCGGGTAAGACTGAACCCCCTGACCGGGGAGGTCCTGGTAAAAGGACAGAAGCTGGAAGTCCAGAAACTATCGGTTGCTCCCGAGCAAGCCGCAGCCGCGGTCCAGAAAATCCTGCCCAACTTCCAGGCAGGGTCCGCCTGGCTGGGAAAACAGGGGGAATGGAAAGTGCCCTTGCTTTACCAGGGTGCGGTCATCACCGAGATATCGGTCCATGGCCAAAACGGCGACATCCTGCCGGACTGGAAGGCCGCCAAGGATGTCAGCATGTTCGGGAGGTAACTGTCGGGGGCTTCGCCTATGGCCAATAGCCATCTTCTCAATCCAGGGGGCCGGAAGCGTCAAAGTTTCCGGCCCCTTGCGCTTTTTACGGCAACCGCTTAGAAATATAGCCTTTATTTCTTTCCACCGGCAAACGCCATCATTACTTATTTGTAATCTTAGGGAAAGGTTCCGGCAATCCTGTTTGCTTATGATGATTGCAAAAAGGAGGTGCGAGATATGAAAAACAGTGCCTTTTGGAAGGGAGCAAGCCTGGCCCTGGCCCTGTTGTTAGCCGAAGCCGCCGGCCAGGTAGCCTGGGCTGCGGCTCCGGGTGGCGCCCAGCAACAGGGCCAGAAACAGGTACCGGCCTACACCTGCAGCATCAAAGTGCCGCAACCTGAACCCGCGGACCTGTCCACCCTGGCCAAGATCAAGGCCGATCAGGCCATGGCCGCGGCCCAAGCCGCCTTTCCCGGCGCCCAGGTGAAAAAAGTGGAACTGGACAACGAAAACGGCTGCCTGATGTACAGCGTTGACCTGAGCAACGGCATGGATGTGAAAGTTGATGCCGGCAACGGCAGCATCCTCCACCAGGAGCCGGCCGGCAAAGAAGGGCACGAAGGCCGCGAAGGACGTGATGAAGAAGACTAACCTCCAACCTTCCGGGGGCTCAGGATGATCTTAAGCCCCCGGTAATCTTTGCAGAGGTTGCCATGCCTGCCATAGAGATTCAAGAGTTGCAAAAGAGCTTTGACGGCCGACCGGTGCTGCACCGCGTTTCCATGAAGGTGAACCGGGGAGATATTTACGGCTTCCTGGGGCCCAACGGCTCCGGCAAGACCACCACGCTGCGCATTCTCCTGGGAATTATTTCCCGGGAGAGAGGCAAGGTCAGCGTGTTGGGCCTGGACCCGGCAACCTCCGGCCCGGCGCTGCGGCGGCGGGTCAATGCCTTGCCGGAATCCCACGGTCTGTATGGCTGGATGCCGGCCAGGCCCTACTTGGACTTTTTCGCAGAACTTTACGGCATGGGTTCCGGCGGCGATTGCCGCGCCCGGATGCGGCAGGTGGGGCTGGACCCTGATGATCCCCGCCCTGTCCGGACCTTCTCCCGGGGTATGAAACAGCGCCTGGGTATTGCCCGGGCCATGATCAATGACCCGGAAGTTCTCTTTCTGGATGAGCCTACCAATGGCCTGGACCCCCGGGGACGCCGGGAGATTCATGATCTCCTCTTACAACTTAACCGGCAGAAAAGACTGACTATTATGATTTCCACCCATATCCTGGACGACGTGGAGCGGTTGTGCAACCGCATCGCCATCCTGGATCACGGCCAGGTGCAGTATGAAGGACCGGTGCATTTAGAGGCCGCCCAGGGGAAGCGCTATCGCTTTCACCTGGGGGACGGTAATGAGGTTCCCTCACCCTGGAATTTCCCCGGTGTGGCTTTACTGGAGCGCCAGGATAGTTGGATCACTTGCAGGATAGAAGATGGCTCGCCTGCAGAAGCCATTAAGACCCTGGTTTTGGGCGGACTCCCGATTATTGAGGCCACGGCGGTCTCCGGCGGCCTCGAAGATCTCTATCTGGACCATACTATGGGAGGTGCGGTGTGAATGCCTTGCTCCCCTTGATCAAGCGGGAATTTCAGGAGGACTTCAAGGCCAGCCGGGGAGGAGTTTTCCTGTTGCTGGCCGCCCTGGTCCTGAGCGCCTTTGCCGTCCTGCTGGTCAGCAATACCGAGCTGAGCTTGCTGGATAACGCCCAGGCGGTTTATCTGATGGCCGGCATCGTTATCGCCCTGGCGGCTTTGGTGGCGGTGATCCGGGGCAGCGACGGTTTTGCCGGGGAGCGGGACCGGGAGACCCTGGAACCACTCTTGCTGGCCCCCATTACCGGGCGCGGCTTGGCCGCGGCCAAGCTGTGCGGCCTGTTGTGTTCCTGGCTGGCTCTTTTTATTTTGGCGCTCCCTTACGTTTGGGCGGTGGGCAGCGCCGGGCAAAATCTCCTGCCCGCAGTGCAATACCTGTTCCTTACCGGAACCTTAATGGTGCTTTTGTTCGGAGGCGCGGCCCTGGCCCTGTCAGCGAAAATGAGGAGCTTCAAAAGTGTTCTGTCCCTGGGATTGGCCGCCCTGCTGCTCCTGGGCAGCCCCATGGTCCTGGGACCCTCCCTCAGGCAGAGCGCCGTAGGGCGGATGCTGGATCTGGCCAACCCCCTGGCGGCGGCCTTGAACACCCTGGACAGCGTCATCATCGACAGCCAGGGACTGTCCTGGCAACTTGCCCGGCTGACCATCATGGGCTGCTATTCCCTGGCCGTCCTCTGGTTCTTGCGGTCGGCTACCAGGAGGCTTGAGCCATGAAATTTCCAGTCTGGAAGAACTTGGCCCTGATCATGTTGGCAGCCGGTGTCTGGCTGGCTGCCAGCGCGGCCCCGGCCGCGGCCGGCGATGGTCCGGCTCTTAAAGTGACCTTGCACCCCCCGGCGGGGGGCTTGCAGATGGGAGACACCCCCAATTTTCTCGGGGTGGTTACCAACCTCGGCCGGCAGCCGGCGCAGGGGCTGGTGGTCTACCTCTCCCTGGTATCCCTGGCGCCCGGCGATGAACATCCGGTGGACCTGGAGGACTGGTCGGCCCAGAAGGCGCTGCGCTTGGACCGGTTGAATCCAGGCGCTTCGGATTATCGCCCCTGGGGCATGCGCCTCATCGCCGCGGGCAAATACGGAGTGGCTCTGACCGTGGTGGACCCCCGGGAAAACCGGCCCATCGTCAGCGATCTGGTGCCTTTTGAGGTGCAACCGAAAGCGACCCTGATCGCCGGCCGGGTGTTGCCGGTGGCCCTGGGGGAACCCTTGTTTATTCTGCTTCTCTGGGGAGGGATGGTTTTTTATAGCTTTCGTTCCTATCATAAACAGAAAGAGGAGGAATGAGGCTGAAATGATGGGGAACATCATAATTGCGGCGGATGCACGTGCGTTTTTGGATATGGCGTAGCTCTTTAATCGGTTTTGATATGAGCAAATTACTCCTGTTCCTGATCCTGATGCTCAGCGGCTGCGCTACCTACCACCCGATGCCGCTCGATAAGACCGCGGTGGACCGGGCCTTGACGCCGCCGGCCTTGGAGATGGTTGCCCTTCAGGCCTCCCAGAGTCACCATCCCCTGCTGCGGCCGGTAAACTTCGATCTGCGGGACGGGCTTTCACCGGACGAGGCGGCTATCCTGGCGGTGATCGTCAACCCGCAGCTCCGGGCCCTGCGGGACCAGAAGGGCCTGGCCCAGGCCCAGCTCCTCCAGGCGGGGATTCTGCCCAACCCTCAGTTCTCTTATAGCCTAGATATCCCCATGGCCGGGGCCACCCAGGGGACCGTCAAGGGCTACGGCCTGGGATTGAGTTGGGATATTGTTTCTCTCCTGACCCGGAGCGCCAAAATGGCCGCGGCCCGGAAACAGGCCGCGGCAGTGGACCTGGACGTGGCCTGGCAGGAATGGCAGATAGCCCAGGCGGCCCGGCTGCAGGTATACCGACTGGCCCTCCTGGACCGGCAACTAACGGTGGCCAGAGACGAAGAAAAGGGCTTGGAAGATAATGCCGCCACGGTCAAACGCGCCCTGGACCTGGGCTATGTCACCATTATCAACCTGTCCGCGGCCCAGGCGTCCTTGCAAAAGGTCCACCTCCAGGTGCAGACCATCGAGCAGCAGGGGGAGCAGGAGCGCCTGGCCCTGAACCGGACCTTGGGCTTGCCGCCCGAGCAGCAAGTGCCCCTGGCGGCGCACCTGGACCCTCCTTCGCCGCAGACGCTTCCTTCCTTGCAGGATATCAGCCGGAACCTGGAGGAACGGCGCTTGGACCTGCTGGCCCTGAAGATGGGCTATCAGAGCCAGGAAGAGCGCCTCCGGGCGGCGATTCTGGCCCAGGTTCCCAAAATCAATATCGGCTTTGCCCATGCCAGCGACACCACTCACGTTATTACCACCGGTTTTGCAGTGACCATCGATCTGCCCATCTTTGACCGCAACCAGGGACGTATCGCCATGGAAAAGGCGACCCGGCAAAGGCTCTTTGACGAATACGTCAGCCGGCTTTTTACCGCCCGGGCCGACGTCGCGCGGCTCCTGGCCGATATGGCCGCACTGAGCCGGCAGATCAAAACCACGGAACAATCCATCCCCACCCTGAGCAACCTGGTGCAGACCTACCACCACGCCCTGTTGGAGGGCAACGCCGATGTCATCAGCTACTACAACGCCCGGGACGAGCTGATCGCCCGGCAGTTGGAGCTGCTCAAACTGAAGCGGAATCTGGCCGACCAGCGCATTGCCCTGGAAATCGCCGCGGGCGAGTACCTGGGAGACGGAACCAACAAGGCGGTGCCATAATGAAACGGGGAAGAACCTTTGCTATCTTGGCCATAATTTTGCTGCTCCTGGCGGTGGGCCTCTGGCGCTGGCGCCAGGCGAGAGGGCCGGGCCGGGAAGCCGCCGGCAAAGCCGCGGGGCCGGTGGCCCAGGTGCGGACCGCGCCCATCAGGGAAGGAACCATTAATGAATATATCGCCGCCTACGGCACAGTCATCCCGGCCCCGGGCGCGGTGCAGACCGTGTCCGTGCCGTTTGAGAGCCAGGTGGTGCGGATCATGGTCAACCAGGGTCAGAAGGTTTCCAAGGGCAACGATCTCCTGGAGATTAAGCCCAGCCCCGATACCGCCCTGCAACTGGAGCAGGCCGGCCAGGCGTATGACCTGGCCAGGCAAAGCCTGGGCTATATGGAACGCAAGTTTGAACTGAAGCTGGCCACCAATGACCAGGTGCTCCAGGCCAAACAGGCCTTGCAACAGGCCCAATCCCGCCTGGAGAGCCTGAAAAAGCGCGGCGTTGGGGCTCCCCGCATCATTCATGCCGATGTGGGAGGTTTAATTAAGAAAGTGTTCGCCCAGGAAGGGGCCATTGTTCCGGCCGGCAACCCCTTGCTGGAAATCGTGGCGCAAAATCGCCTGGAAGTGCGGCTGGGGCTGGAAGCGGATGCCATCAACCGGGTGGCGCCCCGCCAGCCGGTGTCCTTGACCAGGGTGAATGTCCCTGGGACTCCGCGGGTTACCGGTCATATCCGTAAGGTCTCCTACGGCGTCAATCCGGCCACGCACCTGGTGGACGTCTTCGTCTCTCTGCCGGCCGCCACGAATTTCCTGTTGGGAGAGTCCATCTCCGGGGAAATAGCCGTAGCTGCCGTCCATGGATTAATTGTGCCCCGCGCCGCCGTCCTTCCGGAAGGCCGCAGCCATAGTCTGTTCACCTTAAATAATGGTGCGGCAGTGAAGCATTTGGTGGAGCTGGGGCCGGGGAACGACCGGGAAGTGGAAGTCAAAGGGACCGGCTTGAGGCCCGGGGAGCCGGTGGTGGTGCTGGGTAATTACGAACTCAAAGATGGCATGAAAGTGAAAGTGGAGCCGGGGCCGTGACGGTAACCGAGTGGGTTCAAGCGCACCGCCGTTCCATCCTCTTCCTGGTGGCGGTTATGGCCGTGGGCGGCTTGGTCAGCAGTTTCAGCCTGCCGGTGGCCCTCTTTCCCCGGGTCAATTTCCCCCGCCTCGAAGTGAGCCTGGACGCAGGGGACCGGCCCGCCGAGAGAATGGCCGTGGAGGTCACCTATCCGGTGGAAGAGGCCATCCGCGCCGTTCCCGGCGTGGGGGAGATCCGCTCTACCACCAGCCGGGGCAGCGCCGACATCTCGGTTAATTTCAACTGGGGCCAGGACATGATGGCTGCCATGCTCCAGGTGGAATCGGCCATTAATCAGGTAAGGGCTGCGCTGCCTGCCGGCACCGCTTTCCGGGTGCGGCGCATGGACCCCACGGTTTTCCCGGTGCTGGCCTACAGCCTGACCTCGAAGACTCATTCCTTGGTGGAGTTGCGGGACATCGCCCTGTATCAATTGCGGCCTTTGCTTTCCGCAGTGCCCGGCGTGTCCCGGGTGGGGGTGGGGGGCGGGGCCCGGTTGGAATACCACGTGGTGGTCGATCCGGCCCGGTTGGCCAGCTTTCATCTCTCCCTGGACGAAGTCGCCAAGGCCGTTTCCGCCGCCAATATTATCACCGCCGTGGGCCGTCTGGAAGACCATTATAAACTCTACCTGGTGGTTTCCGACACCCGCTTTCACAATCTGAAACAAATCGGCCAGACTATCCTGCGCTCAGGCAAAGATGGCCTGGTGCGCCTGGAGGATATCGCCCGGGTCACTGCGGCCACGGCTCCTCAATGGACCAGGGTCACCGCCGACGGCCGCGACGCCGTAATCTTTCAAGTCTATCAGCAACCCGGCGGCAACACGGTGCAGATCGCCAGGGATATCAAGCAGGAGCTGGCCGGCTTCCGCCCCCACCTGCCGGCGGGGGTCACCATCGCCAACTGGTACGACCAGAGCCGGTTGATCCTGGCGTCCGCGGGCAGCGTCCGGGACGCCATCCTCATCGGCGTCCTTTGCGCGGTCCTGATTCTCTGGCTCTTTCTGCGTAATCTGCGCATGACCTTCATTGCCGCGGTCATTGTGCCTTGCGTCCTGGGGGCCGCCATCCTGCTCCTCTACGTGCTGCACCTGAGCTTTAACATCATGACCCTGGGGGGCATGGCCGCGGCGGTGGGGCTGATCATCGACGACATGATCGTCATGGAAGAGCAGATCGTGCGGCGGTTGCGCCAATCAGAGGCACACCACCGCGTAAGCGTCATGGCGGCGATGCAGGAATTCTTCCAACCCCTGTCGGGATCGTCGGCAGCCACCATCATCATCTTTACCCCCATGGCCTTTCTCTCCGGGGTCACCGGCGCCTTTTTCAAGTCCCTCTCCCTGACCATGGCGGCCAGCCTGATCATCTCCTTTCTGATGGCCTGGCTGGCCGTGCCGCTTCTGGCCGCGCACCTGCTGCGGCCCGAGGATGCCAGGCACGAGGACGGCGGCGTCTGGACCATGCGCTGCTACCTGGCCTATGACGCCTTGATGGACCGTCTTCTTAAACGCCGCTGGCTGGTCCTGCTGGGCATTGTGCCCCTGCTGGCCTTAGGCTGGCTGGCTTATCAGCACCTGGGTTCCGGTTTTATGCCCAAGATGGACGAGGGCGGTTTCGTCATCGATTACCATGCCCCGCCCGGCACTTCCCTTATCGAGACCGACCGCCTGTGCCGCCAGGTGGAGGCGATCTTGCAGAAAATCCCGGAGGTGGACACCTATTCCCGGCGCACCGGCCTGGGGCTGGGCAGCGTCGGCCTCACCGAGGCCAATGAAGGGGATTTCTTTGTCCGCCTCAAACCTTTCCCTCGCAAACCCATTGAAACCGTCATGGACGAGGTGCGGCGGCGCGTCGAACAAGCGGTCCCTGGTCTGCATGTGGAAATGGCCCAATTGATGGAAGATTTGATCGGTGATCTGACCGCAGTGCCCCAGCCCATCGAGATCAAAATCTTTTCCGACCGCGGCGGCCTCCTGCAAAAACTGGCCCCCCGGGTGGCCGCCGCCATCAGCAAGATTCCCGGGGTAGTGGATGTCACGGACGGCATCGTCCTGGCGGGAGACGCCCTGGATATCCGAGTGAACCGGGATAAGGCTTCCTTGGAGGGAGTCAACCCCGATGAGGTTACCTGCATGGTGGCCGATTTTATGACCGGCGTGGTCACCACCCAGATTCAACAAGGCCCGAAAATGGTGGGGGTGCGGGTCTGGACGCCCCCCGGGAGCCGCCGCACCGCCCGCGACCTGGAACGTTTGCATCTGCGGGCTCCGGACGGGCACTTCTTCCCCCTCCGGCGCATCGCCAAGCTCACCGTGATCACCGGCCAACCCCAGATCACCCGGGACAATCTGAAGCGGATGGTGGCGGTCACCGGGCGGATCAGCGGCCGGGATCTGGGTTCGGTGATCCGGGACGTGAAAGCCGCACTGGGGCAGCCGGGCCTGCTTCCGGCTGGCGTGTACTTCCGCTTGGGCGGCCTCTATGCCCAGCAGCAGATTGCTTTTGCCGGTCTTTTGGTGGTATTTGCGGCCGCGGTGGTCCTGGTCTTTGCCTTGCTGCTGTTTCTTTATGAACGCTTCCTGGGCGCCATCGCCATTCTGGGCACCACGCTTCTGGCTCTCAGCGCCGTATTTATCGGCCTCTGGCTCACCGGCACGGAGTTGAACATCTCCTCCATGATGGGCCTGACCATGATCGTGGGTATCGTCACCGAAGTGGCCATCTTTTACTTCTCCGAATACCATGCCTTACCCCGGGACCTGGATCGGCATACCGCCTTGATTTTGGCCGGGAAAAACCGGATGCGGCCCATTGCCATGTCCACCCTGGCGGCCATCCTGGCTCTGACGCCGCTGGCCCTGGGAATCGGCCAGGGCGCAGCCATGCAACAACCTCTGGCCATCGCCATCATCTCGGGATTGGCCATCCAGTTGCCGCTGGTATTGATCGTCCTACCCCTGTTACTCATAACTCTTAGTAAAAGAGCTTAAGAAGAATGATATTCTCATAACGACTAGAGATTATCATCAATAAATCAAGCAGAGGGAAACAGATATGAAAAAGAGAGGTATTATCCGGCTGGCATTATTCATTGGCTTAATAATCAATCTTAATGGCTGTGCCGCGGGATATCATTCACTCGGCTTCCTGGGCACCGGATATCACTCCAGTAATTTAGCAGGGGGCTATAAAGAAACGCAAATAGACCAAAATACTTATCGTATATCATTCAAAGCCAATCCCTTTACAAGTTACGATACCCTAGCTAATTATATTCTATATCGCTGCGCTGAATTTACCCAGCAGCATGGTTATGATTATTTTATCGTTCTTGATAATCAGGAGTCCGGACAAGTTTCCGGGGCATACATTACCGCCATGGACCCCTCTTTTTCCAAAACAATCAAGGTATTTCATGGAAAAAAACCGGAGGATCAATTAAATGCCTATGACGCCAAGGAAGTTATGAGAAATTTGCAGCAATATGTTAAGAAATAACCCCTCAGCTATTTGTCGGCCTCCTGGGGGCAGACCTGCTCCTGGCGGGACTCCCGGACTCTCTTCAATGGCATAGACCTGAGCCAGGACAACTGGTACGTGGCGATGGCTTAATCGAGCTGGCCCCGGTGCACCAGGTCCAGGCCCGATGGTGATAAGCCAGTTTGACTTTTTGTCCATCCGTCAGGACCGGCTTTTTCCCAATGCCACCGATTTCCACTCCCTCCATGTCGCCCTCGGCTGCCTCCGGGAGTCCCTCCGCCGACTGTCCCTCCAGGAACGCCTCCGCCATTCATTGAGGCACAACCCTCGATGCCCCCTTTCCGCAACCTTCCCGTCATTTGGCGAAATCATCTGCAAAACCAGAGTCTTATCCTGAAATCAGGAGTACCTCAAAGCGGCACAGTTGCGGCACGATATCGCTTCTCCTATACTGTTACTGTCATTCTGAACGGTGCGCCGCGGAGTGCAGAATCTCTCCGTTATCCTACTCTGAAAGTGGCCTTCGTAGCGCTCCTCGCGCACCGAAAAGACGAGAAGAAACGTCCTTGGAAACCAGTTGATGGCGGGGCGGGGCCCCGGTCCGCCCCCGGCCCGGGGGGGCCCGGGGGGC